>NZ_LMOM01000032.1:300000-410173 GCF_001424185.1 Deinococcus sp. Leaf326
CGACGATGGCCCCCAGAATCCCGAACAGCTCGACCCCGAACAGGATGGCGAGCAGCACGCCCAGCGGCGAGAGATTGGTGCTGTGGCTGACCACGCGCGGCGAGATGACGTGGCCTTCGAGCTGGTTGACCGCCAGGAACAGCGCGCCCACGAGTGCCAGCTTGAGGCCGCCCAGCGGCAGCGCGAGCAGCAGCGCCGGAATGAGCGACAGGACCACGCCTAGGTACGGCACGATGTTCAGCAGCGCGGCCAGAAAGCCCACGGCCAGCCCCGAGGGCACCCCCAGTAGGGTCAGGCCCGCCGCCAGCAGGACCCCGAGGATGAGCGCCACCGTGATCTGGCCCCGGAAGTAGCCGCCGACCGCGCGCCCCAGATGGCCGCTCAGTTCCAGCGCGCCCGCCTGGAAGCGCAGGGGCAGCAGCCGCAGTAGGAAGGGGCCGATCTGCGGATAGATCGCCATCATGTAGATGCTGATGACCAGGGTGATGAACACGTGGCCCAGTAATCCGAAGGCCCCCAGCACCCCGCTGACGAGTGCCCCGCGCGGCGAGAGCAGGCTGCCCGCCGAGCGGCTCAGCCGGGCCGGCAGGGTATGGGCGTTCTGGGTGATCCACTCGCTCACCTGGGCCTGAGCGCCCGCCAGCAGCGGCGAATGGGCGCTCAGGGACCGCAGTTCGGCGTCCAGGCGGTCCAGCAGTTGTGGGGCCTGCGTCACGAGGCTCTGGACCTCGCGCGCCGTCACGGTGATCAGGGGCGAGAGCGCGGCGAGCAGCCCCAGCAGTGCCAGGAACAGCAGCGTGATGCCCAGCGGCCGGGGCACCCGCCGGGATTCGAGCCACCGCAGCAGCGGGTTCGTGAGGTGCGCGATGAGGTAGGCCACCACCACGCTGACAAGAACCGCGCGCACCTCGCCCAGCACCCGCAGGAGCCCCCAGAGCAGCAACAGGACCGTGGCGAGCTGAAACAGCGGCCAGGTCCACAGCCGTCTCAGGGCGGCGAAGGGCGGCGGCGAGGGCGGCAGGGTCATACCGGTATCCTGCCGCGCCGAGTTAAACCCCGTCTGAAGATTGGGGCCGTCTGGGACACCACCCAGTGGGGGGATGGGACTACATATCCCGCCCGGAGATGAGCGTTTCGCCATGCTGGCCGTCAGGTGCCTGTCACCGGGACGGGGCATGCTGGCGCCATGCGAACGCTCCTTGCTCTGCTGGCTCTGGCCCTTGTCCCGGCTCCGGTTCTCGCCGCCAACGTGACGGCCGTCCGCCCGGCCCCCGCGCAGGCGGCCGCCCCCACCCCCGCGCCCCTGAACGGCATCTGGCGGCTGGTGGGCGAGGTCGAGCCGGACGGCGTGCGCGGGGGCGGGATCGCCGTGCGGCCCCAGCTCGTCATTTCCGGTGACCGCGTCTCGGGTCAGCTCGGCTGCGGGCGATTCACTGGTACGGTGCAGGCCGAGGGCGGCGAGATCAGCCTGAAGGTCACGGCCCTGCCGCCGCGCGCCAACGAACGCTGCCTCTTCGCCGTTCCCGGTGACTTCTACCGCGTGCTCAACGCCGCCGACCACTACGTCATCAACGGGAGCACGCAGCGGCTGGTCCTGTTCTCCGACAAGGGGCGCCTGACCTTCGAGCGCCTCGGCTACGTGACGCCCGCGCGCCGCTGAGCTCCCCGGAGCGCCGGCCGGTCCCGCTTCCCCGGGCTGGCCGGCGCTCCGGTTTCACGTGGGGCCCACGTCCCGGCGCTACTGCTGGGGCGGCGTCCTATGACCACCTCTTCACACTCCTCCCTGGCCTCCGCCGGCTCTTCCTCCGCCCCGCCGGAGGTCACCCATTCCTGGTGGCGGGTGATGTGCCTGACCGGTGTGGACTACTTCTCGACCCTGGGCTACCAGCCGGGGATCGCGGCGGTGGCGGCGGGCGCGCTGGCTCCGGTCGCCACCCTCGTCCTCGTGGCTCTGACGCTGCTGGGAGCGCTGCCGGTCTACCGCCGGGTCGCCGCCGAGAGTCCGCACGGCGAGGGCAGTGTGCGGATGCTGCCTGGCTGGCCCAGCAAACTGCTCGTGCTGCTGGGCTTCGCGGCCACCGACTTCATGATCACCATCACGCTCTCGGCGGCCGACGCGGCGGCGCACCTCGTCCAGAATCCTCTGGTGCGCGGCCACGCCGCCGGCTGGCAGATGCCCGTCACGCTGGGCCTGGTGCTGCTGCTTGGCGGGGTGTTCCTCAAGGGGTTGCGTGAGGCCATTGGTCTGGCGGTGGGGCTGGTGGGGCTCTACCTCGCCCTGAACGTCGTCGTCATCGGCCGGGGTCTCCTGGAGGTCGCGCACCATCCGGCGGTCCTGGGGGGCTGGCAGAGCACGCTGACGCACTACCACGGCGGCTGGGGCGGGGTGGCCCTGACCGCCCTGATCGTCTTTCCAAAGCTGGCGCTGGGGCTCTCGGGTTTCGAGACGGGCGTGAGCGTCATGCCGCAGGTGCGCGGCGGCGTGGGGGCAGACGAGGCGGCCGGCCGCGTGCGCCATACCCGCCGCCCTCCAGAGTGGGGGAGTCGCCAGTGGCCGGGCGCTGGCCTACCTCGCGCACGCGCAGTTCGGTGAAGTGTTCGGCACCGTGTACGACCTCTCGACCATCCTGATCCTGTGGTTCGCGGGCGCTTCGGCGCTGACGGGGCTGCTCAACATCGTGCCGCGCTTCCTGCCGCGCTACGGCATGGCTCCCGAGTGGGCCACTGCCACCCGCCCGCTGACACTGGTGTTCACGGCCACCGGTCTCTTCATCACGCTGCTGTTCCGGGCTGACGTGGACGCCCAGGGCGGCGCCTACGCGACCGGCGTACTGGTCCTGATGAGCAGCGCGGCCTCCGCGGTCACGCTCTCGGCCTGGCGCGCCCGGCAGCGGGTGGCCCCGGCCTTTGCCCTCGTGACCCTGATGTTCGTATACACCACCGTCCTGGACGTCATCGAGCGGCCCGACGGCCTGCGCATCGCCAGCCTGTTCATCCTGGGCATTCTGGGCGTGAGCCTCGTGTCGCGCGTGAACCGCAGCACCGAGCTGCGCCTGAGCGGGGTCAGCCTCGACCCCGCCGCCCAGCAGTTTGTGCGCGATGCGGCCCGCAGCGGCGCCCTGCGCCTGATCGCTCACCGCCCCGACATCCTGACGGCGCGTGAGTACCGCGACAAGGGCCGCGAGGCCCGGCTCAAGACGCACCTGCCCGACGGCGGCCCGGTGCTGTTTCTGGAGATCACAGTGGCGGGGGCCAGCGACTTCGGCGCCGCGCTGGAGGTGCGTGGGTACGCGGTGGGGGTGCATCAGGTACTGCGTGCCTCGGCGCCGGCGGTGCCCAACGCCATCGCCGCGCTGCTGCTGCACCTGCGTGCCCAGACCGGCATCGTGCCCGACGTGTATTTCGGCTGGGACGAGAAGGGACCGCTGACGAACGCCGCGAATTTCCTGATGTTCGGCGAGGGTGACATCGCCCCCCTGACTCGCGAGGTGCTGCGCAAGGCCGAGCCGGACGCCCGGCACCGACCCCTGGTCCACGTCGGCGGCTGACCGCCAGTCGGCTAATGTGCCCCGGATGAGTCTGGGATGAGTTAGGGGTGGCTCAGCGGGGGGAGGGGCCATCACGTGGGATTCAGCAACCCCCCACACAGTGCCGGGCGTAACCGTTGGTGCCTGCCTGCACCCATTGACTGGGGCGCATGACGACAAACAGCGAACAGGCGGGGGCACAGATGACCCCGGCGGAGCGGGTCGCCTACGGGGCTCTGGGCGCAGGGTTGGCGGTTCTGGGCCTGCGTGGGGGGCACCCGGTTCAGCGGTTGCTGCTGAGTGCGGCCGGCGTGGTCGTGGCGGCGCAGGCCATCACTGGGCGGCACCCGGTGGCGACTGCCCTGAAGATCAACCAGGGCGCGGACGGAGAAGTCAGGGTGAGCGACGCCGTGACCATCGGTCAGGGGCCCGAGGGGCTGTATGCCCGCTGGCGCGACCTCGCCTCGCTGCCGGCCCTCATGACCCACCTGGAAAAGGTGGAGGTGCTCGACGAGAAGCGCTCGCGCTGGACTGTCAAGGCGCCCGCCGGAACGCACGTGAGCTGGGAAGCCGAAATCATGGCTGAGGAGCCGGGGCGGCGACTGGCCTGGGCCTCGTTGCCGGGCGCGGCGGTCGAGAACAGCGGCGAGGTGCTGTTCCGGCCCGCGCCGGGGAACCGCGGCACCGAACTCGTTGTGCACCTGACCTACAAGCCGCTCGGCGGCGCGGCCGGAGCTGTGGTCGCCCGCATCTTGGGCCAGGAGCCGGGGCAGCAGCTCCGCGACGATCTGATGCGGTTCAAGCGGGAGCAGGAACTGGGCTACGCGCCCACCGCCAGGGGCCAGAGCAGCGGCCGCGCCGGAGCCGGCAAGGGCACGCAGGAGGGACGGGTATGAAGGCAGTCGTGTGGCAGGGCACCAACAAGATCGGCGTCGAGACGGTGCCGGACCCCTCGATTCTCCTGGCAACTGACGCGGTCGTGCGCGTCACCTCAACGGCCATCTGCGGTTCGGACCTGCACCTGCTTGACGGGTACATCCCGAGCATGGAGAAGGGCGACATCCTGGGTCACGAGTTCATGGGTGAAGTTGTCGAGGTCGGCAAGGCCGTCAAGAAGCTCAAGGTCGGCGACCGGGTGGTCGTGCCCTTCAACCTCGCCTGCGGGGTCTGCGACCCCTGCCAGCGCGGCCTGTTCAGCGCCTGCGACAATTCCAACCCCAATCACCGCATGGCCGAGGCGATGTACGGCGGGGTCAGCGGCGGTGGCCTGTTCGGGTACTCGCACATCTACGGCGGCTACGCGGGCGGACAGGCGCAGTACGTGCGGGTGCCCTTCGCCGACGTGGGACCCTTCAAGATTGAATCCGACCTGCGCGACGATCAGGTGCTGTTCCTCACGGACATCTTCCCGACCGGCTATCAGGCGGCAGAGAACTGCAACATCGTCCCCGGCCGCGACGTGGTGGCCGTGTTCGGCGCGGGGCCGGTGGGCCAGTTCGCCGCCCGCAGCGCGCAGATGCTGGGAGCGGCACACGTCATCGTGATCGACCGTGTGCCCGAACGCCTGAAGATGGCCGAGGCTTCGGGCGCGCAGACCATCAACTACGAACAGGAGGACGTGCTGCTCGCGCTGCGTGAGGCGACGGGCGGGCGTGGCCCCGACCACGTCATCGACGCGGTGGGCCTCGAAGCCCACGGCCACGGCCCCGGCGCGCTGCTCGACACTGCCCAGCAGAAGCTGCGGCTGACCTTCGACCGCATCACGGCCCTGCGCTGGGCGATCATGAGCTGCGCCAAGGGCGGCACCGTGAGTATGCCGGGGGTCTACGGGGGCCTGGTCAACGAGCTGCCGATGGGCGCAGCCTTCGCCAAGGGCCTGACCTTCCGGATGGGCCAGACGCACACGCACCGCTACCTGCCGGAGCTGCTCGGCCGGATCGAGAGCGGCGAGATCGACCCGAGTTTCGTCATCACCCACCGGGCCGGCCTGAGCGAGGCGCCGGATCTCTACAAGGCCTTCCGTGACAAGAAGCACGGCTGCATTAAAGTGGTCCTGAATCCCTGGGCCTGAAGCTCCCTTGAAGTTTCCCTGGTGGACGCCTGACGAACGGTGGTCGGGCGTCCACCCGCCGTATAAGATGGGAGGCCAAGAAGGAGACCCGCCATGACCACCGACGACACAACCCCACCGGCCACCCTGCTGCGCGCCGTCCTCGACTGGCAGGCGGGCGACCTGCCGCGCGAGGCCCTAGTGTCGCGCCTAAGCAGCCTGACACCCGAACAGGGCGAGCAGGTTACGGGCCTCTTGGCCGAGCTGCACCGCCGCGCCGGCCGTGCGCCCGCCGCCCACGAGGCCCATGACGACGACACCGCGAGCTGGCGCGAGGAACTCATGGCCTGCCGCGCCCGCACTTGGCCCTTTCCCCAGGCGGCCGGGCTGCTCGTGGGTCCTTCGGTCCTGATCCTCACTGACGGCACGCGCGGTCTGGTGCTGCGCGAGCGGGTGGTGCGTCCTCTGCCCATGAGCGTCAGTTCGTCGCTGCTGCTGCTGTGCCAGACCATCGTGATGGCGCAGCACGCCGTGGACCGTCAGGAACTGGGCAATCTGCGCCAGCAGCGGATCGAGTCGAGTTCCACGTCCCTGTCGGAAATCGAGATCATCCGCTGACGGTATGAAATAGGGGCGGGCCCTTCCAGTCTGGAAGGGCCCGCCCCTTTGTGTGTTGCTGTGCCTACGAACCGACCGACTCGGCCGTCTGCGAGGCTGCCAGCAGGAAGGCCTTGACCTCGCCCAGGCCGCCGGTGTTCAGCAGGACGCGCCCACTAGCCGTATTGATGAGGGCCGGGGTCTTCTGCACGTTGTACAGCGCAACGACCGACTCGAACTCGTCGGGCTGATTCTGGCGGTGCACGGGGTGGATCAGGGAGGCGAACTGCCCGCGCAGAGGCTTGTCGAGCATGAGCTTGAGGCGTTCGCAGTCGGGGCAGGCGTCCTGGGTGAGCATCAGGACTTCGGCCTGCAGCGGGAGGGCAGTGGGGGCGGGGTCAGTCATGGGCGATCCTTACGGGCTGCGCAGGCCAGATGTCGGCGAAGTCGCTGTCGGTGAGCGGCTCGACACCGATCTTGCTGTAGCTGCTGCCCTTGCTGGAGAAGAAGTCGTGGGTGGTGCCCTTCGAGCGGATCCCGTTCTGCACGATGGGATTAATCTCCTCGTCGGGAAAGCTGCGCGGGGTCCCGAGGTTGTCGGCCAGCACGTTGAAGTTGAAACGGATGAACTTCTTGACCTCGCCGGTCAGCCCCACGCCCGCGTACAGCGTCTCGGTGTAGCTCATCTCGTTGCGGTACAGCGTCTGGAGGGTGGCTTCGTACCAGGCCATGGCGTAGGCCTGCTCGGCCTCGTTCATCTCGGCGAACTTCTCCTGCGCCAGCAGCGCCACGTACACGCCGTGCACCGCCTCGTCCAGAATGATCAGGTTGAAGATCTCGCCCGCCGACACCATGCGGCCCTGCCCGGCGAGGTACAGCGGGTAGAAAAAGCCGCTATAGAACAGCGCCGTTTCGAGCATGCACGACACCACCATCTTTTTCCACAGGCCCAGGGTCGAGATGTCAGGGTCGGCGAAGACGCCCTGGATGAAGCTGATCTTGAACTGGAGCTGCGGCTGCTGCCGGACCCACTCGAAGACCTCGCGTTCCTCGCTCGTCGAGAGGAAGGTCTTGTTCATGAGGCTGTAGCTGCGCGCGTGGATGTCTTCCATCATGCCCTGGAACTGCAGGGTCGCCTTGCGGATGTGGCCCGAGACAAGGTGCCGCAGCGCCGGCATCCCGACTTCGCCCTGAAGCGTATCGAGGGCGTTCAGGCCGGCCGAGGCGTGGATGTAGGTCCAGCGTTCCTGCTCGCCCAGGGCCTGCCACACCAGCGCGTCGTTGGTCAGCGGAATCTCCTCCGGGAACCACAGCTGCGAGGTGTATTTCTCGTAGAAGGTGGTGGAGAAGGAATCTTCGGGTTCTGACCAGTTGGTGGCCGAAAACGGCGTGTGTGGGGACATGCTGGATACCTCTGTTCGGGAAAGGGGTGCTGGGGGGCCGGGCCGCGGAAGTGGCCCCGACCGGTCATCGG
This sequence comes from Deinococcus sp. Leaf326, assembly GCF_001424185.1. NCBI lineage: Bacteria > Thermotogati > Deinococcota > Deinococci > Deinococcales > Deinococcaceae > Deinococcus > Deinococcus sp. Leaf326. Next base: position 307,649 of record NZ_LMOM01000032.1, read on the forward strand.
TGGCCCCAAAGCCGTCTACCCTACGCCCTGTCCGTGGCCTGCGGATGTGAAGAGCTGCGGGTACGGAGCAGCCAGGATCGGCGACTCCTCTCCATGACTTACCAGATATAGCGCAAAATGTGACCGATCTACCAGCAGTTGTACGGTCCGAGCTCGGATCACACGGCGCAGGTCAGGCATTCCTCGATGCTCATCTTGCGCAGACGGGTGTAGTACAGCGTCTTCACGCCGCGCGAGAAGGCGTAGAGATAGTAGCGCTGCAGGTCGCGGGTGGTCGCGTTGCTCGGAATGAACAGGGTGCAGGAGATGCCCTGGTCGACGTGCTTCTGAATGGTCGCGACCGTGTCGATCACGCGGCGTTGGTCCATGTCGTAGGCCTCTTCGTAGTACCACTCGGTATCGGCACTGAGGTGCGGCATGGGGTAGATGGTGCGGGCCTTGTTGCTCGTGCGGGTCTCAACCTTCTCGGTCACGGGCATCACGCTGGCCGAGGCGTGCGAGACGTAGCTGATCGACCCCGTCGGCGCGACTGCCATGACGAACGAGTGAGCCAGGCCGTGCGTCTGGATATCGGCCACGAGTTGCTTCCAGTCCTGACGGGTGGGCAGGGTCTGGTTGCCGAACAGCGCCACGATCTCGGGCGTCACGGGCCGAAAATCGCGTTCCAGATACTGCTCGAAGTGCTCGCCGCTCTGGTACCGGCTGCCCTCGAAGCCCCGGAACACGAACCCGGTGTCACGCGCGATTTCCATGCTGGCTTTGCGGGCGTGGTAGTGCATGGCGGCAAAGAACACGTCGCAGAACTCCAGCGCCTCGGGGCTGCCGTAGATGAGTTCGGACTTGGCGAGGAACGAGTGCAGGCCCATCGCGCCCAGGCCGATCGAGCGCATCTCGTCATTGGCGCGCCGTACGGCCGGCACCTCGTGAATGCTCGTGCTGCGGGCCACGTTGTCCAGCATGCGGATCGCCGTACCGACGACCGCGCCGAGGTCACGGCTCTCCATCGCACGCTCGATGACCAGCGAGGCGAGGTTGCAGCTCACGTCCAGGCCCACGCGGTCTTTGCTCTCTTGGCCGTAGGGATGGAAATAGCTGGGCAGCGTGGGTTGCAGGATTTCGCTGCACAGGTTGCTCATCTTGATCGAGCCGACGTTCGGGATGGGGTTGGCGCGGTTGGCGTTGCCCTCGAACAGCAGGTAGGGGTAGCCGCTTTCGCCCTGCGTCACGGCGATGTCTTCGAGGATGCGCCGGGCCGAGACACGCTTCTTGCGGATGTTGGGGTTGTCGGCCAGGGTCTGGTACTCGCGCGTCCAGTCGATGTCGGTGAACTCGCGCCCCGTCTCCTGCCACAGCGAGTGCGGGTAGAACTGGAAGATATCCTCGCCGGCGCGCACCTTGTCCAGGAACACGTCGGGAATCGTCGCGCCAACAGATAAGGTCTTGAGGCGAGCGTCCTCGTCGGTGGCGATCTTCTTGGCGTTCAGCGTGTCACCGAAATCGGCGTGCATGACGCTGAGATAGATCGCTCCGGCGCCGGGACGCTGCCCGGCCTGGTCGGCGTAGCGCAGCATGTTGTCGAGCATCTTGGCGACGCCCATCACGCCCTTGGTCACGTTCTGGATGCCGCGCAGCGACTCGCCGCGCGCCCGCAGGTTGCTGACCTCCACCCCGATCCCCCCGCCGCCCTTGCTCAGTTCTGCGACGAACGATAGCGTCTTGGTGATCGAGTCGAGGTTGTCCGTGCAGTCCTGAAGCAGAAAGCAGCTCACGAGGCGGCCGGTGTTCGCCTTGCCCGAGTTCATCAGGGTCGGCGTGGCGGGCGTAAAGGTCTGGTTCACCAGGTGGTGCACGAGATCCAGGGCGCCTTCCACCGTCTCGGAGCGGGCCAGGGCAGTCAGCGCCATGCGGTCCTCGTAGCGCTCCAGCCACCGCGAGCGGTCGGGGGTCATGGTGGCGTACTCGCTGTAGAACTTGTACGCCCCCATAAAGGCCTTGAACCGGAACTTGTAACCGTATGCCTTCTCGAAGACCTGCTGCACTTCCTGGGGGGTGTAGCGGGTGAACAACTCGGCGTCCCACAGGCCGTGCTCGACCATGTAGCGCACCTTCTCGGCGAGGTTGTGGAAGAACACGGTGTTGGGGTTGACCTTCTCCTGAAAGAAGGCCTGCAATGCCTCGGTGTCGTACCGGGTGTCCACGACACTTCCGGCAAGCACCTTGTTGTTCAGTTCGATCCAGCGTTCCATCGGTCCAGAGTAGTTGGGAAACTTGGAAAAGTAAAGCAGTATATGATTTAAACTAAGGCTGGGCTGTCCTAAGCTGGACAACCCGTCGGGAGTTGAGCTTTACAGGTCGGCTCAGGCCTGGGTCTGTTCCTGATCCCACTCACGCAGCCACGCGGCGACCGTCTCGCGGTCCTTGGCCGTACCGCCCTTGTTGATCTTGGCGATCAGGGGCACGCCGTAGCGCGCGGCGATGAGGTCGCCTGCCCGCCCAAAGTTGTCTCCCCAGTGAAAACTGCCGCTGGACACCACGCCGCGCAGCCTCTCGCCGTGCTGCTCGAGAAACTTCGCTGTACTGGCCGGAATCTGCCCGGTGCCGAAGGTGTACGTGAACAGCACGAAGTCGCCCTGCGGCTCGGCGGCCTGGACCGGCTGGGCGTCCAGGGGGCATTCCGGCAACGCGGCCTGCACCCCCCCGACGAAACGGCGCACGTTCCCGGTCAGCGAATCGAAAGCGAGCAGCATCAAACAACCTCCGGCCGCGGAACGGCGCGTGAAGGGGCAGCCCGGCCGGGGGGCCAGAGCAGGGCGAGAGAAGGAAGGCGGGGGACGTAAGGTCAGCGGCAGCTCGCCCAGCTTTAGGCAGCGCCAGGATGACCTGACGAACGGAGTTGAGACAGATACTACCCCTTGCACCTGGGGGCGTCAATGACACCAGGGCTTGTATCTGGATTCGGTCAATTGTGGGGGAGCCCGAACAGTGTACCAGTCCTCAGCCAGCCGCGTCTGAAGGTTCGCGCCGGGCGAGCAGGCCCAGCAGGGCGTCTAGGCTCAGAGCCAGCAGGGCGCTCAGGATGGCCCCGACCAGCACCAGACCGGTGTTCTGCTGCGACAGCCCGTTGATGATCGGCAGGCCCAGGCCCCCAGCGCCGAGCGCTGCCCCGATGGTCGCTGTGCCCACGTTGTAGACCGTGCTCGTGCGCACGCCCGCGAGGAGCACAGGCAAGCTCAGGGGCAGCTCGACGCGGCGCAGCCGCTGTCCCGGCGTCATGCCCATGCCGCGCGCGGCGTCGAGCACCGAGCGGTCCACCGCCAGTAGCCCCGCGACCCCGTTGGACACCACCGGCACGAGGCCGTACAGCACCAGTCCGAGCAGCGTAGGCCGCAGCCCCAGCCCCAGCGTAGGCACCGCGAGCGCCAGGATGGCGAGGGTAGGCACCGTCTGGCCCAGGCCGGTGAGTGCTTCGGCCAGCCGCATGAGGGCGGCGCGGCCCGGCCGGGTCACGAAGACGGCCAGCGGCAGACCGACGAGCAGCACCACGGCCTCCGCCCCGAACACCAGCGCCAAGTGCACCAGCGTGAGGGCCCACAGCGGCGAGTCGCCCACGTCCGGTGCCTCACCCGCCGAGAAGGGGGAGAGCAGCTGGGGCAGGACGCCGGGGATCAGGCAGATGAGCAGCAACGCGGGCCACACCAGCGCCCCCCAGGGCACGCGGCGGCGGGAGCGGGGGGCGGGGGCGAGCGCGGTCATCAGGCCTGCTCCAGCGCCTGCCAGCCCACCACGCCGCGCACCTGCCCTTGGTCGTCCACGACCGCGACTGCCTCGGTGCCCTCGCGCAGCATCACACTCAGGGCACTTCGGGCGTTCAAGGTGGCCGAGACGTGGGGCAGTCCCGTAGCGTCGCCGGGCCGCGCGAGGTCGCCCACGCGCAGACCCGCGAGCTGACGCAGCCGCGCGTCCTCGCCCAGAAACTGCTGCACGAACTCGCTGGCGGGCCGGCGCACGAGGTCGTCGGGCGTGCCGAACTGCGCGAGTTCGCCGCCGCGCATCAGCGCCACGTAGTCGCCCATCCGCAGCGCCTCGTCAATGTCGTGCGTGACCATCACGATGGTCTTCTTCAGGCGCCGCTGGATGTCCAGGAAGGCGTCCTGCACGTGATCGCGCGCCAGGGGGTCCAGGGCCCCGAAGGGCTCGTCCATGAGCAGCACCGGCGGGTCGGCGGCCAGGGCGCGCGCCACCCCAACGCGCTGCGCTTGCCCGCCCGACAGCTCGGCGGGGCGCTTGTGCGCGAACTGCGCGGGCTCCAGCCCCACCAGCCCCAGCAACTCGCGGACCCGCTCTCGCGTCTTGCCTCTGGGCTGCCCCAGCAGGTCGGGCACGGTGGCGACGTTCTGCTCGACCGTCAGGTGAGGAAAGAGACCGATCTGCTGAATGACGTAGCCGATGCGGCGGCGCAGCGCCTCGGGCCGACCCGCGAGCACGTCCGCGCCGTCAATCAGAATCTGCCCGCCAGTCGGTTCGATCAGGCGGTTGATCATGCGCAGGGTGGTTGTCTTGCCGCAGCCCGACGGCCCCAGGAGCGCCGTGATCTGGCCGTCAGGAAAGGTGAGGCTCAGGTCGCGCACGGCATAGAAGTCCTGGCCCGTCTGCGGGTTGGCGTAGCGTTTTTCGAGGTTTCGCAGTTCGATCATGGCCGTGTCCTGTCGCCGCTGGGGCAGAGGGAAATTCCGAGTCCGTCGTGGAAAGGGGGCCGGAGTGGATGAAGGCTCACGCCCGCCCCAGCGCATTGCCCAGCGCCTGCTCCAGCGCCCGTAGCCCCTGATCAAGCAGCACGGCGAGCAGCGCTGCCGGCACCGCCCCGAGCAGGATGAGGTCGCCCGCGCCGCTCTGCAAGCCGCTGAAGATGAAGTAGCCCAGCCCGCCCGCGCCGATGAGCTGCGCGACGCTCGCCACCCCCACGAGGAGCACCGCCGCCTGCCGCACGCCGCTGAGCCACACCGGCAGGGCCAGCGGCAACTGCACGCGCCAGAAGCGCTGCGCCCCCGACATGCCCATGCCGCGCGCGGCGTCGAGCACTCCTGGCGACACGCCCCGCAGGGCGACCACGCCGTTACGCAGCACCGGCAGCAGGGCGTACAGCGTCAGGGCGGTGAGCGCGGGCGCGGTCCCGATGCCGCTGACTCCCAGCTCGCGCAGGCCCGGCACCGCGTTCGACAGGGCCGAGAGCGGCGCGATGAGCAGGCCCAGCAGTGCGAGACTCGGCACGGTCTGGATGGCGTTCGCGGCCCCCAGCACCGCCCCCGCCACCCGCTCACGGCCCGAGGCCCAGACCGCCAGCGGCGCCCCGATGAGCAGCGCCAGCCCCAGCCCCGAGAGCACCAGCCGCACGTGCTGTCCGAGTTCCTGCCCGAATCTCGCCTGCTGCACGCTCAGCTCGCGCGTTACCGACCAGTCGGAGAAGTGTCCCGAGAGCAGCAGCGCCGCCGCGACCGGCAGCCACAGCCAGGGCAGGGGCCGGGCCCACCGGGCCAGTCGTCCGGCCACCATGCCCGCGCCGTACACGGCCACCGCCGCGCCCAGCAGCCACAGCCACACGCCGCTGCTCGCGCTTGCGCGGGCGATCTCGCTCTGGCCCTGCATGGCCGCCGCGGTCCGGTCGCCCAGCCACCAGAGGCCCAGACTCAGGGCGGCGGGGGCCAGGACGGGCACCCCCGCCGGCAACAGTCGCCCTGCCAGGGGCACCGCCAGCGCCAGCAACGCACCCAGGACCGCCTGCGTGGAGGGCAGGTGCAGATATTCACCCTGGGCCAGACGGTTGGGCCGCAGCAGCACCCAGGGGAGCAGGCAGGCCAGCAGCATAGGGACGGCGCCGAGCCACAACACGAGTTGCAGGTCGCCGGGCAGACTGGGCCGCAACGGGCGCGCGCGGCCGGGGGGCGGTTCGTGGGTCGCGGTCGTCATCGGCGTCTTCTCCAGCCGTCACTTGGCAGCGCCCAAAGGGAAGGGGCGGGCCGCATGGTCTGGCCCGCCCCCTGGTCCCTCCGGCTCACTTGATGAGGTTCTTGCTCTTGAGGTAGGCGGCGGCCACGTCGCTGGCCGTGCGGCCTTCGAGGGCCACCTGACCGTTCAGGCGCTGCATGGTGGGGGCGTCCAGAGTGGCGAAGACCTTGTTGAGCAGCCCGGCGATCTGCGGGTTGGCCTTCAGCACGCTCGTACGGATCGTGGGTGAGGGCTGATACACGGCCTGCGCGCCCTTGGGGTCGGTAAGGGCCACGAGGTTCAGGGCGCTCAGGGTGCCGTCGGTGCCGTACGCCATCGCGCCGTTCACGCCGTTGGTGCCGGCGGCGGCGGCCTGCTGGGTCTGGGGCGGGGTCGCGCCGGCCAGCACAAGCTTCTGCGCGGCCGTGAGCTTGAAGCCGTAGGCCTTCTCGAACGCTGGGAAGGTGTCGGGGCGGTTGAAGTATTCGGGGCTGCCCGCGATCTTGAACGCGCCGCCGCCCTTGACGTAGCGCGCGAGGTCGGCCACGCTCGTCAGCTTGTTGGCCTGCGCGAGCTTCTGGGGCACCGAGATGACCCAGGTGTTGTTCACGTTGGCGGGGTTGAGCCACGTGATGCCCTTGGGCGCGTCGAGGCGGCGGGCCAGCACCAGGATCTGCGTGCGGTTACCGGCCTGCGCCGGGGTGATCTTGGCCTCGGGGAACAGGTACACGACGTTGCCGGTGTACTCGGGGTACACGTCCACCTCGCCGGAGGAGATGGCCTTGCGCAGCACGCCGGTGTCGCCCAGGGCGGTCTTGTCGGTGACGTCCAGGCCGGCGTTCTTGAGGGTCAGCAGGATCATCTGCCCCAGCACCTGCGCCTCGGGGTCGAGCTTGCTGCCCACCACGATGGGCTTGGCGGCGGCGGTGCCGATCAGTGCGGCGGCGGTCAGGGACAGCAAAACGGAGGACAGTCGGTTCATGGGGTCTCCAGAAGAAAGGCAAGGTCGGGGGAGATGTCCGTACCAGAGCGGCGCGGAATTCAACGTTCTAGAGTAGGCGAGCCGCCGGCGAGAACGGTGTGCTGGCTGACAGGTCGCCCAGCCCTTTCTTCATGTTCGGTCCAGGACCGGTCCCTGGCCTCCTTTCCTAAATATTTCGTCAGACAGGGTCGTCATTAGGTAACGGTGCATTAACGCTGAATGATCACACTGGTCTTACATCGTTTACCTACCCTACCGGAGACGAGGAGACCACCTTGAATTCCCCTGACGACTGGACCTTCGAACACCTGCCGCTGCCTGCCCTGCTGTGGCCCTCGCGCTGGAGCGGCGTCGCTCCCCGGCCCAACGCCGCCTTCACGCGGACCTTTGGTCTCGACCTGCTGCTCGCGCGCCGGCCGGACCTGGGGCATCTGCCGGACGGCGCCCACGTGTTGCGGCTGGGCCGTCCCGGCGCCGCCTGGGACTGGGACGCGCGGGTGTGCCGGCTGCATCTGGGCACCCGGCCCGACGGGTCGCGGCTCGCCCTGGTGGTGGACCTTCAGGCCGAGTATCAGGACCCATTGACCGGTCTGGAGGACCGCCGCGCCCTGCTGCTCGACACGGGGGAGACGGCCCAGACGCAGCTCGGCAGCCTCGCCCTGCTCGACGTCGACGGATTCAAGGAGGTCAACGACACCCTCGGCCACAAGGCTGGCGACGACGCCCTGCGCGCGCTGGCCGAGCTGCTCGCGGCGGCGGCCCGGAGCTGGGGGGCGCGGGCCTACCGCCTGGGCGGCGACGAGTTCGTGGTCTGCGCGCCCGGCTATCTGGGGGCCAGAGAACTGGGCACGGTCCAGGCCCAGTTCGCCGAGCACCTCGCGGCCCAGTTGCCCGGTACCCGGCTGCGCGGCGCCGCTCCGCGCAGCTTTTCCTACGGTCTGGCCCAGGCCCCCCAGGACGGCGCCGCGCTGGCCGAGCTGCTGCGCTGCGCCGACGCCCGGCTGGCGGGCAGCAAGAAGCGCCGGCGCGGTACCCAGGCTGCCCAGGTCGCCCGGCTTCAGGAGCGCCCTGCGGCCGTGCTGGCACCGGACGGCCCGGCCCTCCTCTGGCCGGGGCTGTCGTGGCTGCCGCTGCGCAAGAACGCCTGAGCCTCCTGCCTCCGTCCCCGACCCCGGTCCCCTTCCTGCTGCGGAGGGGGACTTTTTGCTGGACGCAGCCGGACTGTCGGCCCAGTGGGGGCCCTCCGGTCTGCTAGATTCCAGGCACCCACAATTCCGTGTCTTGGCCCAGCCTGCGGCCAGGTCCGTCTTTTCCGGAGGTCTGCCCTATGAAGCGTCTGCTCTTGACTGCTGTTCTCGCCTGTACCGCCACCGCCCTCGCCGACGTCCGCGTGGGGGTGATCGTCTCGGGGACCGGCCCCGCCGCCAGCCTGGGCATCCCCGAGCGCAACACGGTTGCCCTGCTGCCCCAGACCATCGCGGGCCAGAAGGTCGTGTACACGATCCTGGACGACGCCTCCGACACCACCGCCGCCGTGACGGCCGCGCGCAAACTCGTCCAGGAAAACAAGGTGGACCTCATCATCGGCACGACGACCACCCCGGCGTCCCTGGCCATGATTGACGTGGCTGCCGAGAGCAAGACCCCCATGATCTCGCTGGCGGCCTCCGAGAGCATCATCAAGCCCGTGGACGCGCGGCGCTCCTGGGTGTTCAAGACGCCGCAGACCGACGCCCTGATGGCGGCGGCTATCGCGGCCCACATGGCGAGCACCGGCATCAAGACGGTCGGGTACATTGGCTTCAACGACGCCTACGGCGAAGGCTGGCTTGCCGAATTGCAGAAGGCGGCGGCGACGCGCGGCCTGAAGATAGTCGCCACCGAGCGCTACGCCCGCACCGATACGAGCGTGACCGGGCAGGTGCTCAAGGTGGTGGCCGCGCGCCCCGACGCCGTCCTCATCGGCGCCTCGGGCGTACCGGCCGTACTGCCGCAAAAAGCCCTGAAGGACCGCGGCTACGCCGGCAAGATCTACCAGACGCACGGCGTCGCCAATGCGGACTTCCTGCGGGTGGGCGGCAAGGACGTCGAGGGCGCGATTCTGCCCGCCGGGCCGGTGCTCGTCGCCGATCAGCTCCCGGCCACCAATCCCAACCGCAAGGTGGGGCTGAGCTACGTGAACCTGTACGAGGGCAAATACGGCCAGGGCAGCGTCTCGACCTTCGGCGCCCACCTGTGGGACGCGGGCCTGATCCTGCAAAAAGCCGTGCCCCAGGCCCTGAAAAAGGCCAAGCCTGGCACCCCCGAGTTCCGCTCGGCCCTGCGGGACGCCATCGAGGGCACGCGCAACGTGATCGGCGCGCACGGCATCTTCAACTACAGCTCGTCCGACCACCTGGGTCTGGACGCCCGCAGCCGCGTGATGGTGCAGGTCGTCAACGGCACCTGGAAGCTGCTGAAGTAGGCACTGGGGGCCGCGCCCCGGTACACGTTATCCCCGGCGAAGAGGGGGGAGGCCCGTTCCTCTCTCCCTCTTCCGGCTGTTTCTCATACAGGTGAGCCTTGGACATTTTCGACCCATCCATTTTTCCGATCCTGACTGCCGACGGCCTGACCAATGGCGCCGTGTACGCGCTGCTCTCGCTGGCGCTGGTGCTCGTGTTCGCCGTGACACGGGTGATTTTCGTGCCGCAGGGCGAGTTCGTGATGTTCGGCGCGCTGACTCTCGCGGCGCTGCAACAGGGCAAGGTGCCCGGCACGCTGAATTTCGTGCTGGCGCTGCTCCTGATCGCCACGGTGCTGAACGTGGTTCGCGCCCTGCGGGCCGGTGACCGCCGGGCAGCGGGCCTGAGCGTGCTGTGGGCCGTGCTTGGCGGCGGCGCGCTGTGGGGCATAACGCACGCGCTGGCCGGAGCGGGCACGCCGCTGTGGGTGCAGGTCCTGCTGACGCTGCTGCTCGTCGTGCCGCAGGGGCCGCTGCTGTACCGCGTGGTGTTCGAGCCGCTGCGCAACGCGACCGTTCTCGTGCTGCTCATCGCCTCGGTGGCGCTGCACCTGGCCCTGACGGGTCTGGGGCTGGCCTTCTTCGGCGCCGAGGGCAGCCGCACGCCCGCCTTCGCGCAGGGCAACGCCCAGATCGCCGGCGTGACCCTCAGCCTCCAGAGCCTCCTCGTGATCGGCGTGTCGGCGCTGCTGATGCTGGGGCTGGCGCTGTTCTTCGGGCGCACGCTGGCGGGCAAGGCGCTGCGGGCCACGGCCGTCAACCGCCTGGGAGCGCGGCTGGTCGGCATCCGGCCCGAGGCGGCGGGGTCGCTGGCCTTCACGCTCGCCGCGCTCATCGGGGCCCTGAGCGGCCTGCTCATCGGGCCGAGCATCGCCATCGGTTACGACTCGGGCTTTCTCATCGGGCTCAAAGGCTTCATCGGGGCGATCATCGGCGGGCTGGTGTCGTTCCCGGCGGCGGCGGTGGGCGCGCTCCTGGTGGGCCTCATCGAGAGCTACGCCAGTTTCAGCCTCTCGCAGTGGAAGGAAGTCATCGTGTTCACCCTGATTCTGCCGGTACTGCTGTGGCGCAGCCTGAGCAGCCGCCACCACGACGAGGAGGAGGAATGAGTGCTCCGGCCGTCACGGCGCCGCGCCGTCCCTCCGCCCGGCTGTGGCTGACCATCGTGGCCGTCCTGGCCGCGCTGGCACTGCCGCTCGCGCTGCCCGAATTTCAGGTCACGCTCCTCACCAACATCGCCATCGCCGCGCTGACGGTGGTGGGCCTGGTGCTCCTGACAGGGGTCGCGGGCCTGACCAGTTTCGGGCAGGCGGCCTTCATGGGGGTGGGGGCCTACACGACAGCCGTGCTCACCACCGCCCATGGCTGGAACCCCTGGCTCACCCTGCCCGCCGGCATGGTCGTGACGGCAGCGGTCGCGCTGATTCTGGGCCTCGTCACCCTGCGGATGCAGGGGCACTACCTGCCGCTGGCGACCATCGCCTGGGGAATCAGTCTGTACTACGTGTTCGGCAACACGCCTGCACTGGGGGGCTTTACTGGGCTGCGCGGCCTGCCGCCGGTCTCGGTGTTGGGAATCACGCTGGACGACCCGCGCCGCTTCGCCTATCTCGCGCTGGTGTTTCTGGGTCTGGGGATCGTGGCGGCGCAGTTTCTGCTCAGTAGCCGGGTCGGGCGGGCCATGCGGGCGCTGCGCAGCGGCACGGTGGTCGCCGAGGCCTTCGGGGCGAGCACCTTCGCGCTGCGGGTGCAGGTCTTCGTGCTCTCGGCGGTGTTCGCCTCGGCGGCGGGGTGGCTGTACGCCCACCAGCAGCGCTTCGTCAATCCCACGCCGTTCGGCCTGAACGTGGGGATCGAGTACCTGTTCATGGCCGTGCTGGGCGGGGCCGGGTACGTGTGGGGCGGCGTGGCGGGGGCGGTGATCATCACGCTGCTGCGCGAGTGGTTGCAGGACCTGTTGCCTGCACTGCTGGGTACGTCGGGCAACTACGAGGTCGTCGCGCTGGGCATCTTGATCATCCTGACCCTGCAATTTGCGCGCCGAGGCCTGTGGCCGCTCGTTGAGCGCCTCGTGCCGGCCGGCCCGCCCCGGCTGCTGACCCGTGCGCTGACCTTTCCCCACCGGCCCCTGCCCGCGCCGGGTACGGATGTGCTGCGGGTGGACCACGCCGTCAAGCAGTTCGGCGGCCTGCGCGCGGTGAACGACGTGAGCTTCGGCGTCAATGCCGGCGAGATCGTGGGGCTCATCGGCCCCAACGGCGCGGGCAAGAGCACCATGTTCAACCTCGTCACCGGGGTCAGCCCGGCGACCTCGGGCGCCGTGACGCTGCTTGGGCGCGCCGCCGGGCGCCTGCCCGCACGCACCATTCACCGCCTGGGGGTCGCGCGAACCTTCCAGCACGTCAAGCAGTTTTCCGAACTCAGTCTGCTGGAAAACGCCATGATGGGCGGCTACGCCCGCGCCCGCGCCGGAATGCTCGGCAGCCTGCTGCACCTGGAACGCCGTGAGGAGGCCGCCCTGCAACAGGCCGCCCTGGCGCAACTCGGCCGCGTGGGGCTGCGCGACCGGGCCTTCGACCTCGCCGGGAACCTCGCACTCGGGCAGCAGCGCCTGCTGGAGATCGCCCGCGCGCTCGTGGCCGATCCCGCCTTCCTCCTGCTCGACGAACCGGCGGCAGGGCTGCGTTACGGCGAGAAGGCCGAGCTCGCTGCGCTGCTGCGCAAACTGCGTGACGAGGGCGTGACCATTCTCATCGTCGAGCACGACATGGACCTCGTGATGGGCCTGGTGGACCGCCTGGTCGTCATGAACGGCGGCCAGGAACTCGCCCAGGGCAGCCCACGCGAGGTGCGGGCCAACGCCGCTGTGCGCGAAGCGTACCTGGGTGCGGAGGTGGGACCATGACCGGTGAACTGCTGCTGCGTGTGGACGACCTGCACGTCAGCTACGGCCGCGTCGAGGCAGTGCGCGGCGTGAGCCTGAACGTCGGGGCGGGCCAGATCGTCTCGGTGATCGGGGCGAACGGCGCGGGCAAAAGCACGCTGCTCGCCGCCGTCATGGGGGCGCTGCCGTCAAAGGGCACCGTCGAGTACGGGGGCAGGGCGCTGCGGTACGTCGCGCTGGAAAGCCGCGTGGCCGCTGGCATGACGCTGGTCCCCGAGCGCCGCGAACTGTTCGGCTCGATGACGGTCGAGGACAACCTGCGCCTGGGGGCCTACACCCGCCGGGGCGTGGGCGATCTGGAGGGCGTGTATACCCGCTTCCCGCGCCTGCGCGAGCGCCGCACCCAGCACGCGGGAACCCTCTCGGGCGGTGAACAGCAGATGCTGGCAATTGGGCGCGCGCTCATGGCCCGGCCCCGGCTGCTGCTGCTTGACGAGCCCTCGCTGGGTCTGGCGCCCCTGATCGTGCGCGAGATTCTGCGGATCGTCGCCGAGTTGCGCGCGTCGGGCGTCACGGTATTGATTGTCGAGCAGAACGCCCGCGCCGCCCTGGCAATCAGCGACTACGGCTACGTTCTCGAGGGCGGGCAGGTCAGTGCCGAGGGCCCGGCCCGGCAGCTCGCCGACGATCCGGCCGTGGTGGCGAGCTACCTGGGCGGTTGACCGGTCTGGGGGTGTGGTGGGGCCGGTAGACAGGCCGTCCCCTCTCCGCCTTCTTCCCACAGCCCCGTCCCGACCGTTAAGCTGAACGGCAGATGAGCCGGCGGGTTCCGCTCCCCGCCGCGCCGCTCATGGAGGCCAGGACAATGCTGGTGCTGTCGGTTCTCGGAACGCCCACGGTGCAGGCCAGGGAGCAGCGGCTGACGCTGCGGCCCCGCCGTGTCGCCCTGCTCACCTACCTCGCGGTCTGCGGCCCGCAGCGGCGCCAGGACCTGTGCCCGCTGTTTTTTCCCGACGAGGCCGACCCGCGCGCGCGGCTGCGGCTGGAGGTCCACCGCCTCAAGGCCACGCCGCTCGCGCCGTACCTGGGCGCCGAAGGCGAGGTGCTGGAACTCAGTGCCATGTGCGACGCCACACAGTTTCGCCGCGACGTGGCGCGCGGCGACTGGGTTTCGGCGCTGGACGCCTGGCGGGGTGACCTCCTGAGCGGCGCGGATCTGAGCGGACTGCCGGACCTCGAAGAGTGGCTCGCCGCCGAGCGCGAGCGCCTCGGGGCGCTGCGGCTCTCGGCCTTCACGGGGCGGCTCTCGCAGCTCGACCACAGCGGCCGCGCGCGCGAGGCGACCGAGTTGGCCCGCGCCTTTCTCACCGCCGCGCCCCTGTCGGAGGCGGCCTGCGACGGGCTGGTGCGCCGGCTGCTGGCTGCGGGGCAGCGCGGTGAGGCGACGCAGGTGCAGCAGGCCTTCACCACGCGTTTCCGGGCCGAGTTCGGGTTCGCGCCGCAGCTCGGGGTGAGTCTGACCCCGCCCGAGCCGGCTGCGCGCCCCGCCGCACCCGAACCCTGGACCTGGCAGGCCCCGCCGTTGGTGGGCCGCGAGGCTCTGCTCATGCAGCTCGGCACCTGGGCTGCCGGGGCACCGGCCGGGCAACTGCTGCTCCTTCAGGGCGAGACGGGCGCGGGCAAGAGTGCCCTGGCGCTGGACTTCGCGCGGCGCCGGGGCGCGGTCGCCACCCTGCGCGGCTCGGAGCTCCACCGGCACGCGCCCCTGCACGCGCTGGTCCGTGCCCTGCGGCACGCCGCGCCGCAGCTCGTGGGGCTCGACCCGGCCACGCTCGCTACTTTGGCGGCTCTCGACCCAGAATTCGCCGCGTTGTCCGGCGGCGCTTCCGAGTTCGGGGAGCCGGAGTTCGGGGGACCGGGCTTCGGGCGGCCGGGCGTAGGCGGCCTGGGCAGCGAGGCGGCGCTGACGGCGGCCCTGATGCGCGCCCTGAGTGCCGTAATGGAAGGGGCAGAGACGGTCGTGCTCGACGACCTGCACTGGCTCGACGCCTCCAGCGTGCGGGTGCTGCTGCGGGTGCTCGACCGCGTGCGGACCCTGCCGCACCCTCCCCGCCTGCTGTGTACTGTGCGCCCCGGCGAGCTGCGCGCGGGCGACGCCCTGACCCAGACCCTAGGGGACCTCGAGCGCGCCGGGCGGCTGGTGCGCCTCGACGTGCCGCCCCTGAGCAGTCCTCAGGTGCTGCGGCTGCTGGGGAGCCTGCTGGGTCATCTGCCGGCCCTGCACCGTTCGGGCGAACTGTCGGGCGCTGGTCTGCCGGGCAGAGTGGACACCGGGGCCGCGCCGCTGGCGGATACGCTGCACCGCCTCAGCGGCGGCAACCCCTACGTGCTGCTGGCCTACCTGCGGGGACTGGAGACGCGCGGGCTGCTCGCGGCGCCGGGGGTGGGTGCGCTGACCTCCGAACAGCTCGAACGCGCGCTTCCTCCCGGCCTAGCCGACGTGCTGCTGCTGCCCCTGGACGCGGCGGGGCCGGCGGTGCTCGCACTGCTGGAGGCGGCAGCTCTGCAGGCGCAGCCCTTCGACCTCGGGGCGGCGCGCGCCGGCAGCGACCTGCTGCCCGGCGCCGCCGAGGCGGCCGTGGAAACGGCGCTGGAGCACCGCTGGCTGCGGCCCCTGCCGGGCCCCGGAACGCCGGGGCAGGGTGGGGGCCAGGGCAGTTACGCCCTGCAACACGATCTCCTGCGCCTCGCGCTGGTGAGCCGCACGCCACCTGCCCGGCAGCGCACCCTGCACCGCCGCATGGCCGAGTACCTGGGCGCACAGCTCGGCGCTCAGGGGCCGGACGCGGAGGGAAGCGAGGCAGGAGCCGCCCTGGCCCGCCACTGGGAGGAAGCGGGTGAGCCGGGCCGCGCCGGACCCCTGTGGCGCCGGGTTGCCGAGCGGGCCCGCGCGCTGTGGGGTCACCGCGAGGCGCTCGCGGCGCTGGACCATGCCCTGCGCTGCGAAACCGACCCGCGTGGGCGCGCTGAGCTGCACCTGTGGCGCGGACGGCACCATCAGGCCCTCAACCAGTTGGGGGCCTGGGAACATGAGCTGGACCGGGCGGCGGCGCTGCTCGGCGGCGAACAGCCCTGGCCGGACCTGTGGCTGCGGCTGGTCACCGAGCGCACCCACCTGTACTGGCGGCGGGGCGAGCCGCACGCCGCGCTGGCGGAGGGCGCGCCCTGGGCGGAGGGTCCCTGGACCGAGGAGCGCGGGCTGCTCCGGCACGACCGCGCCGCCATGCTCACCGATCTGGGCCGCCCCGAGGAAGCGGCGGCGGCGCTGCTGGCTCTGCTGGCCGAGCCGGAGCTGGCTCCCGGCAGTCTGCTGGCGGCCAACGTCCACGGCAGCCTGTCGCGGGCGGCGGCCGCCATGGACGACCTGCCCCTGGGGCTGACCCATGTAGCCGAGGCGCTGCGGGCCTTCGCGGCGCTGGGCAACAGCGGCGGCCTGATCGTGGCGTATCTCGCGCACGCGGGGCTCCTCGAACAGGGCGGGCAGGGAGCGGAGGCCCAGGCGGCGCTTCGCGGGGCCCTGGAGGTTGCCCGCAGCGCCCAGAACCTGCGGCTGTGGAAACTGAGCCTGAGCAACCTGCTGCTGCTCACCGAGGGCGCCGGCCAGGTGCAGGACGCCCTGGACTACGCCACCCAGGGCCTCGAACTCGCTGAGGCTAGCCTGGACGAGTCGGGCCAGAGCTTTTTCGCTGCGGCGCTGGACCGGCTGCGCCTCGCCCGCCGCGACCAGGCCGCGCCCCCGGTGGGGTAGACCCACCTGCAACGCTGCTGCAACGCCCTGGCCCTTAAGGTGGTGTTCAGGAGGGAATCCCATGACGACCCTGACCAAGAAGCTGCCCGCGCTGCTCGTGCCCACCCTGCTCTCGCTGCTGCCCCTGACCCTGCTGCCCTCGGCGGGCGCCGAAGGCTCGCCCTGCACCGGCCCCACGGGCATGAGCTGCACCATGCCCGGTACCTTCAAGATCGTGATTCCGGCCTGTTACTGCGACACTGGCCGCATCGTCATTCTGCCGCCCGTGACCGTGACACCTGTGGTGCGCGCGCCCTGATCCCGGAGGGCAGCGGCCCCCGCACCTGACTGGGCGGGGGCCGCTGCTGTTCAGGTAGCTAGGCCTCGGTGTCGGGCAGCACGCTCCCCGAGGGTTTGCCCCCGCTCTCGGTCACTCGCTGCCGGAACACGTAGTAGTTCCACGCCTGATATCCGATGATGAGCGGCAGGAAGATCACGCCGACCCAGGTCAGCAGGCGCAGGGTGTAGGGCTCGGAGGCGCTGTTCTGCACCGTCAGGGTATAGGCGTCGCCCAGCGTCGAGGGCAGCACGTTGGGCAGCAGGCTCAGGAAGATGGTGGCGGTCGAGGCCACGATGGTCAGACCCGTAGCGATGAACGCCAGGGCGTCGCGCTTCAGGGTGAGGGCCAGCCAGATCAGGCCCAGGTTCAGGGCCGCCGCCACCGGAAAGATCCACTCGGCGTATCCGAACGAGTTGAACAGTTCCTCGCGCACGAACCCCACATACACGAACAACAGCACGAGGACCGTCGCCGCCGCCCCAAAGCTCAGCGCGGCGGCGCGGGCGCGGGTGTACAGTTCGCTGCCCGTCTCCAACCTCAGCAGCAGGAAGGTCGCGCCGTGCAGTACGAACAGGCTCAGGGTCGCCAGGCCGCCAAGTAGGCTGAACAGGTCGAAGGCGTCCAGCGGCGTGCCCTGAAACCTGGCCCCCGCTCCGATGGGCAGCCCGCGCACCATATTCGTCATGATGACGCCCCACAAGAAGGCGGGCAGGGCGTTGCAGATGAACGAAGTCACGTCCCAGAACAGCCGCCAGCGCCGGTGGTCGATCTCTGCGCGGTACTCGAACGCCACCCCGCGCCCGATGAGAGCGAGCAGGATCAGGGCGAACAGCGGATAGAGCGAGGTCATCAGGGCGCCGTACCACACCGGAAACGCCGCGAAGATGACCCCGGCCGCCAGGATGATCCACACTTCGTTGGCCGCCCAGAAGGGACCGACCGTGCCGATCATGGCGCGGCGCTCAGCCTCGCGGCGGGCGAGGAAGGGTTGCAGCAGGCCGACCCCGAAGTCGAAGCCCTCCAGAAAGAAGTAGATGGTGAAGGTCAGGGCCACCACCCCGAACCACAGCGTGGGCAGGTCGATGTTCATGAACGGACCCCCTCTGGCAGGTATTCGGGCGACGGGATGGAGGGCGTCTCGACATCCGGCTCATGGATGCCCGCGCGGGCGGTGCGGGTCAGCAGGAACACGTCCAGCCCGATCAGGGTGAGGTACACGACCCAGAAGGCCACGAGCGAGAGCAGCACCGTCAGGGGCGAGAGGTTGCTCACGGCGTCCTGCGTGCGCAGCAGCCCCTGAACGATCCAGGGCTGGCGGCCCATCTCGGTGGCGATGAATCCACTGAAATTGGCGAGGTGGGGGGCGAGCGGCATGACCAGCAGCAGGGGGTAGAGCCGGCCGGGATCGTCGAGCTTGCCCTGCCGCCAGCGCCATATGTAGTACAGGCTCACGAGAAGCATGACGCCGCCCAGACCGACCATCACCCGGAAGGACCAGTACACCGGCCACACCCAGGGCACGTAGTCGCCGGGGCCGTACTTGGCCACGTATTCACGCTGAAGCTCGTTGATGCCCTGCGCCTTTTCGTTGAAGTTGTTGAAGGCCAGGAACGATCCGAGGTAGGGCAGCGACACTTCCAGGCGGTTTTCACGCAGGCCATTGCTGGGCAGTGCCAGCAGCGACTCGGGCATCTGATTGCCCGTGGGGGTGTCCCACAGGGCACTGAAGGCGGCGTACTTCATGGGCTGGTCACGCACGGCACTCTGGCCCTGCTCGTGGCCCGAGAGCGTGACGCCCAGCGAGCCGACCAGGGCCACGACCAGCGCTACCTTGAAGCTCGTGCGGAAGGACTCGACCTCGTGCCGCCGGCGCAGGTGGTAGGCGCTGACCGCCAGCACGAAGAAGGCGCCGACCGTCAGGCTGCCGGTCAGGATGTGCGCCGACCACTCCAGCCCCTTGGGGTTGAAGACGATGGCCGAGAAATCGGTCATGACGGCCCGGCCGTCCCGGATCTCGAAGCCGACCGGGTGCTGCATCCAGGCGTTGGCGATGATGATCCAGAAGGCACTGATCATGGTCCCGACCGACACGATCCAGATGCAGGCCAGCGACGCCCATGCCGGAATGCGCCCCTTGCCGAACCACCAGATGCCCAGGAAGGTGCTCTCCAGGAAAAAGGCCATCAGGACTTCGAGGGCGAGCGGCACCCCGAAGATGTTCCCAACGAAGTTGGAAAAGCCCTGCCAGTTCATGCCGAACTGGAATTCCTGCACGATGCCCGTGACCACCCCCACCGCGAAGTTGATGAAGAACAGGTGCCCGAAAAAGCGCGTGAGGTTCTCCATCCGCGCGCTGCCGCTGCGGTAGGCCAGCGTTTGCAGCACCGCGATCAGGAACGCGAAGCCCACCGTGAAGGGCACGAAGAAGTAATGGAAGATGCTGGTCGTGGCGAACTGAAAACGCGACAGGTCCAGCGCTGAGAAGCCGAGGATTTCGTTCATAGGGCGCGCCTCTGGGAAAGGGGGGAAGCGGTGGGGGCCAGGGGAAGGGAAGGAGCGGCGGAGCAGAGCTGCCCGTCCCGCAGTTCCAGTACCCGGCCCGCGAGTGCCAGCGGCGCGGGCCGGTGCGTGACGACGATCAGGGTGCGCCCGGCGGCCTCGCGGTCGAGTACGGCGAGCACCCGAGCCTCGGTCTCGGGGTCGAGGTGCGCGGTCGGCTCGTCGAGCAGCAGCAGGGGAGCGGGCCGCAGCAGCGCGCGCGCGAGGCTCACGCGGGCGCGCTCGCCGCCGCTCAGCGCCTGTCCGCCCTCGCCCACCCAGCCGTCCAGCGGCAGGTAGGCCAGGCCGAGGTCGTCCAAGAGGGCCCGGAGCCGCGCGTCGGTGGCCGACGGGTCCCCCAGGCGTAGGTTCTCGCGCAGGGTGCCGTCCAGCACCGGGGCGTGCTGTTCGTGCAGGCTCAGGGCGCCGCGCCAGGCCTGCGGGTCGAGGGCGCGCAGGTCCGTTCCGGAAACCAGTACGGCTCCTCCGTCCGGGTCGAGGTCACGGGCGATCAGGCGCAGCAGGGTGGTCTTGCCGCCGCCGCTGGCCCCGGTGATTGCCACCCGTTCGCCGGCCTGCAGGGTCAGGCACGCGCCTTCCAGCACCGCCCGTTCGCCCCGGCGCAGGGTGACGCGCCGCAGCTCCAGGCAGAGGGGGCCGGTGGGCACCGGGACGGGCTGGGCCGGGGCTGCGGGCGGAGCGGCCAGGGCCTCGTCGTCGCGGTTCACGGCCAACTCGGCCCGTGCCTGCGCGCCCGGCACGGCGGCCAGCCCGGAGAGGGCGTCGAAGGCGGCGGCGGTGCCCAGCACGGCGGCGGCGAGCAGTGGCCCGCTCAGCTCGCCCGCGCCCACCAGCGCCGCGCCGCGCCACAGCGTGCCCACCAGGGCGGCCGCAAAGGCCACGCCCTGCCCCAGCGCCACGGCCAGCCCCAGCCGCGCGAGGGTCAGCGCCGCGCGTTCCTGCGCCGCCGCGAGGGCCGCGAGCTGGGGCCGGCGTAGCGCCGCGCCCTCGCCCCCGGCAGCCAGCGTGTCGAGCAGCAGGGTGCCGTGTTCCTGCGTCAGCGCCATGTCCTGCCGGGCCGCGCGCGCCGCCGGGCCGCGCAGGGCCAGCACCTCCAGGGCCGCGAGCCCCAGCGGCAGGCCCGAGAGCGCCGCCAGTCCCGCGTCCAGCGTGAGCAGCCAGCCACTCCAGACGGCCAGGGCCGCCGCGAAGGCCACGAGCGGCAGCGTGACCCGCAGGGGCCGGAACTGCCGCGCTTCCAGATCGGCGCCCGCGCGGGCGAGCAGGTCCCCGCTGCGCTCGCCGGTCAGCCCCCGGCCGGCCGCGGCGAAACGGTCAAACAGCCCGAGGCGCAGGCGCTCGCCCAGGCGCAGCGCCGCTGCGTGGCCGCGCAGCCGCTCGGCGTATCGCAGGCCCGCGCGCCCCAGCCCCAGCGCCCGCACGCTCGTCGCCAGGACTCCCAGGCTCAAGAAGACCTCGGGCCGCAGCGCCGCCCTCGAGATGAGCACGCCGGAGGTTGCCGCCAGAAAGACTCCGCACAGGGCCGCCAGTGCCGCGAGGACCGCCGCGCCCCTCACGCGCTCCCCCCATGCAGGGTCAGGACGGGCCAGCCGGCGGGCGGGTCCCGGTGCGTGGCGAGCAGCACCGTGCGGCCCGCGAGTGCCTGTGCGGCGGCCGCGTACACCCCGGCCTCGCTCGCCGGGTCGAGGTGGGCCGTCACCTCGTCGAGCAGCACCACGTCGGCTCCCGACAGCAGCGCCCGCGCCAGGGCCAGCCGCGCTGTCTCGCCGCCCGAGAGCCAGGTGCCGCCCTCGCCCAGCGGGGTGTCCAGCCCCTGCGGCAGCCCGCGCGCCAGGGCCGCGAGACCGGTCGCCTCCAGAGCGGTCCACAGCACCGCGTCGGCCGTATCCGGGCGGCTCAGGCGCAGGTTGTCGCGCAGGCTCGCGGCCAGCAGCCGGGGGTGCTGCGGCACCAGCGCCACGCGCGCCTGCCAGGCGGCCGCTTCCAGCGTGTCCAGCGCCGCGCCGTTCACCCGGATCTTGCCCTGGTGGGGCCGGTGCTTGCGCAGGGCCTGGAGCAGGGTGGTCTTGCCGCTGCCGCTGGGTCCCTGCAGCGCGGCGTGGGTGCCCGGAGCCAGCACGGCGTTCAGGGTGCCGGGCACCCGCTCACCCAGGTCGGCCCGCGCGCCCGAAAAGGTCAGGGCGGGGACACCGGGGGCTACCGTCGCCGCGCCCTGCGGGGCCGCCCCGCGCGACAGCAGGGTACGCAGCCGCGCGGCCAGCGGCTCGGCGTCCATCGCGGCGTGACGGTCGGCGCCCAGGGCCCGCAGCGGCCCGAAGAACTCGGGCACGAGCATGAGCGCGGCCAGCGTCGGCGCGAGCTCGGCCGTGCCCCCGAAGAGCCGCACGCCGATCCAGACCGCGATGACGGCGGTGGACAGGGTCGCGGCGAAATCCATGACGAACCCGCTGAGAAAGGCCACGCGCAGCACGCGCATGGTCGTCTCGCGCTGCTGCCGGGCGCTGCGGGCCAACACGTCGCGGTAGGTGGCCGCGCCACCGAACGCATGCAGGGTGGGCAGCTCGCGGACCAGGGTCAGCAGCCGCGCCGAGAGCCGGGTCTGCGCAAGCCACTGCCGCTCGGTCGCCGCGCCGGTCGCCAGCCCCGCTAGGGCCAGCAGCAGCACCGCCAGCGGTCCGGCGATGAGCAGCAGCACGCCGCTGAGCGGATCGAGCCACAGGGTCAGCCCCGCGACCAGCGCGAAGGCCAGCGCCGAGTGCGCCGCGCCGGGCAGGTAACGCGCGTAGTAGGGCGTCAGGCGCGTCAGTTCGCGGTCGAGGTCGAGCAGGCCGGCCGTGCCGGTCCCGTCTCCGCCCTCGCCGGCCGCCGGCCCCAGGGCCAGGGCGTGGGCGACGAGTTCGGCGCGCCACTGCCGCACCATCCGCGCGGCGAGCCGGGCACCCAGAAATTCGCGCAGGGCGTTGAGGCCCACCCGGCCCAGCAGCAGCGCGCCGACGAGCAGAAGTTCGGAGAGGGCGGGCAGGGCGCGGTCCAGCAGGCCCGCGGCGACCAGCCGGGCCGTGATCACCCAGGCCGCGCCCGTGCAGGCCAGCGCCGCGGCGCTGAGCAGGGTGCTGAGGGCCAGGGCACGCCGCACGGGTGCCGAACGCGACAGCCAGCCCAGGGCGCCGCGCGCCGCCGAAGGAGCCGGAGCCGCGGCGAGCGGAGGCGCGGGCCGCGAAGGGGACCGGGAGGAAGCGGATTCTGGGGGGGAGAGAGGCAGACTCATGGATTGCTCCTGCATCTGAAAGCCGCGAGAACGATCGGCCGGAAGGTGAGCTTGCGAAAAACGTCACTTGCTTTGGGCCGGTCAGGGCCTGGGCACTCGAAGGGTTCTCCGTCTTGCGAACGCTTCTACCCAGAGTCTGCTCCCCGGGGTGGGGGCGGCATGTCCTCTGTGGCGCAGCTCACGCAGGAATATTTTCGGGGCCGGAAGGGCGGTTCACAGGAAAGCTGGTCAGGCCCTGAAATCATCTAGACAGGTTCAACATCAAACGTGACGACTTTCAGGTGACCACCAGAACCGTAAGAATTGCTTCGAAAGCGCTGGAGGCGTGGTCACTAGGCTAGCGGTCATGTCCACTTTTTCACTTTTTCCCGGAACAGTGCTGTGGAGTGAGCTGTGACCTCCACCCAGAATGAACGGGCCGCCGTGCTCGCTCACCTCCACTCGCCCTTCGTGAGTGCCCCGACGCGCCGCGTGCTGCTCGAACGCCTCGACGCCCGCTATGAGCGCCAGTTCTTCACCGAGGCCGAGTTCGCGCAGCTCCGCTCGCTGGCCGTGCGTCTGCTGCCCCACGACCCGGCCGAGATCGATCTCACCGGGACGGTGGACCACCGCCTGCATACGGGCGTCACGGACGGCTGGCGCTACGACGACACGCTGCCCGACGGCGAGGCCTACCGCGCGCTGATCGCCGCGCTGCCCCACGACTTCGGGTCGCGGCCGGAAGCCGAGCAGGACGGAGCGATTCACGCGCTGCAACGGGCGCAGGCCCACGCCTTCGAGGACCTGCTGGCCGAACTGACCGAGGCCTTCATGGCGCACCCCCTGACCCAATACCGCTTCGGCTATGCGGGCTTCGCCGACGTGCCGGGCTGGCCGGCCGTCACGCCCAACACCCTGGAACCGCGTGAGGCCAATGCGGGCCCTGGGAGTGCCGCGCCGGTGACCGGCTGGGAGGCGAGCCATGCCGCACGCTGAGTTGCCCCGTGATCTCGACGTGCTGGTTATCGGTACGGGGGCCGGTGGGTCGCCGCTGCTGGCGCGCCTGGCCTCGGCGGGCCTGAAGGTCGCGGCCCTTGAGGCCGGCGTGCGCCATCCGCCCGAACAGATCGCCACCGACGAGGTCGCGCAGGCGGGCATCTTCTGGATGGACGAGCGGCTCTCGGCGGGCGGCGACGCCGTGTCGTTCGGGCGCAACAACAGCGGCCGGGGCGTGGGCGGCAGCACGCTGCACTACACTGCCTACACGCCGCGCGCCCAGGCCGACGACTTCGCGCTGCACACCGAGTTCGGGCAGGGCGTGGACTGGCCGCTGACCTACGCGGACCTCGAACCCTACTACGACGAGATCGAGCAGTTCATCGGCGTCTCCGGCCCCGCCGAGTACCCCTGGGGCTCGCCACGTAAGCAGCCCTACCGCCACCCCCCGCTGCCCATGAACGGCGCGGCCCGCCTGATGGAAAAGGCCTGCGCCGAGATCGGGATGCGGACCTCGCCGGCCGCCAACGCCGCCCTGAGCCGCGCCCAGGAGCAGGAGGGTTACGGCACCCGCCACGTCTGCACCAACCGCGGCTTTTGCCAGGCGGGCTGCTCGGTGGGGGCCAAGGCCAGCATGGATATCACCTTCCTGGCGCTGGCCGAGGCCCGCGGAGCGACCATCGTGGACGGCGCCTTCGTCACCGGCCTGACGGTCGAGAACGGCCGCGTGACCGGCGCCGAATTCACGCGCGGCGAGGAAAAAGAGTGGCTCGGGGCGCGTGTGGTCGTGCTGGCCGCCGGGGCCATCGAGACGCCCCGGATGCTGCTTATGCAGGGCCTGGCCAACAGCAGCGGTCAGGTCGGGCGCAACTTCATGGCGCACGTCGGCGTGCAGGTCTGGGGACTGGTCGAGGACGACCTGCGCCCCTACAAGGGCATTCCCGGCGGCCTCATCAGCGAGGACACTCACCGCCTGCCGGGCTTGGTCGGCGGCTACCTGCTGCAGTCGCTGGGCGTCATGCCCGTGACCTACGCCACGCAGTACGCGCGCGGCACCGGCAAGTGGGGTCCCGAACTCGTGCGTCACCTGAGCCGCTACAACCATGTCGCGGGCATCAACGTTCTTGGCGAGTGCCTGCCCTATGACCACAACTACCTCGAGCTCTCGGACGAACTCGACGTGCGCGGGCTGCCCAAGCCGCGCGTGCATTTCACCTTCGGCGACAACGAGCGCCGCATGACCGAGCACGCCGAGGCCCTCATGCGCGACCTGTGGGCCCGTATCGGCGCGCAGGACGTGTGGTCACTGCCGCGCGCCGCCCACACCATCGGTACGGCGCGCATGGGCGCCGACCCGGCGACGAGCGTCGTGGACCCCTACGGCCGCGCGCATGACCTCGCGGGCCTGCGCATCTGTGACAACTCGACCTTTCCCAGCGCCCTGAGCGTCAATCCCGCCCTGACCCAGATGGCCCTGAGCCTACGCACCGCCGACGCGCTGCTGAGCGATTTCAAGGAGCACCGCGCATGACCGAATCCAGAGAACAGACCGCCCTGCCGCAGCCCAAGCCCGAGCAGACTGGATACGCCGTGATCGGGCTGGGCAAACTGACCCTCGAGGAACTGCTGCCCGCCTTTGCGGTGGGGCGGGCCTCGCGCCTCGCGGCCGTCGTGAGCGGCGACCCCGCCGAGGCCAGGGCGGCCGCGCTGGCCTACGGTCTGACCGAAGCCGACGCCTACAGCTACGACGACTTCGAGAAACTGGGCGAGCGGGACGACGTGCACGCGGTCTACATCGTGTTGCCCAACAGCCTGCACCGCGAATACACTGAACGCGCCGCCAAGATCGGCAAGCACGTGCTGTGTGAAAAGCCCCTGGCGACCAGCGTCGAGGACGCCGAGGCGATGGTCAGGGCCTGCAAGGACGCGGGCGTGTTCCTCATGACCGCCTACCGCTGCCAGTACACCCCGCACCACTGGGCCGCGCGCGACGCCGTGCAGTCCGGGCGCCTCGGGCAGATCAAGCTCATGCACTCGGTGAACGTGCAGGTCGAGCCCAACGAGGGACAGTGGCGCCTGCGGCGTGAGCTGGCGGGTGGCGGCTCGCTGCCGGACGTGGGGCTGTACTGCGTGAACACGGTGCGCTTCCTGCTGGGTGAGGAACCCTACGAGGTCAGCGGCACCCTGTACTCGACACCGGGAGACGAACGGTTCAGGGAAGTCGAGGAGAGCGTGACGTGGCAGATGCGCTTCCCCAGCGGCGTCGTGGCCCAGTGCGCCTGCTCGTACGGCGCGGCGACGGCCCGCAGCATTGACGTGTTCGGTACCGAGGGGCGGCTCGCCATCGACCCGGCCTTCGACTATCAGAACCTGCGGCTGACTGTACAGACCGGCCAGGACGTGACCGAGGTCCGCGTGCCCCCGGAAGACCAGTTCAGACTGGAGACCGACCACTTCTCGCGTCGGATTCAGGAGGGGTGCGCGCCCTACACCCCCGGCGAGGAAGGATTGCAGGACCAGAAGATCATGGCGGCCATCTACCAGAGTGCCCACGAGGGGGGCCGCCCGGTCGCCCTGGAACGTTTTGAGGGCCGTGACGTGTTCCGGGGCGCGGCGCCCGAGAGGAGCTGAATCCCATGCCCAAGGACAATTTCCTGGCGGCGCTGGAGCGCATTGACCCCAGGGTGAAGGGCCGCAAGGTCTACACCGGCAGCGAGTTCGCCGGGAAGCACGGCTCGCACGGCGAGGGCCAGCCGACCGGTCACCGGGGCAACTTCATGTTCGCTACCGGGATCGAGTGCTCGTATCCGCTCGTGCGCGGCGGCCCCGGCGGCGACAAGGTGCGGCGCGACCAGATGCGCGAGTGCGGGCACTACGAGCACTGGGAACAGGACTTCGACCTCGTGCACGGCCTGGGCATCAAGTACCTGCGCTACGGCCTGCCCTATCACCTCGTAAATCCGGCGCCCGGCAAGTACGACTGGGAATTCGCCGACGAGGTCATGGGCCGCCTGAAGAAGCTGGGCATCATTCCCATCCTCGACCTGCTGCACTTCGGGCTGCCGGACTGGCTGGGCGACTTCCAGAATCCCGAGTTCCCGGCCCACTTCGCCGTGTACGCGGGCGAGGTCGCGCGGCGCTACAGCTGGGTGCGCTTCTTCACCCCGGTCAACGAGATCTACGTGACCGCCCGCACGAGTGCCCTCGACGGTCTCTGGAACGAGGGGATGAAGAGTCAGCGCGCCTTCATCACGGCGCTCAAACACGCAGCGGCGGCGAGCTGCCTGGCCTGTCAGGCGGTCGTGCAGCAGCGTCCCGACGCCATCTTCGTCCAGAGTGAGAGTGCGGAGTACCTGCACGACGCCTGCGCCACCCCGCGCGACGACCTGCGGCTGCACAACAAGCTCAGCTACCTCTCGCTGGACCTGCTGTACGCCAAGCTGCCCGACGCCGAGGTCTACCGGCACGTCCGCGACCACGGCATGACCGACGCCGAGTTCCAGTGGTTCATGTCCTGCGAGCCGCCGGGCCACCACATCATCGGCAACGACTACTACGGCCGCAACGAGCGCATCGTGCTGCCCGACCGCAGCGAGGTACTGGCCGAGGACGTGCTTGGCTGGCACGAACTCGCCTGCCGGTTCTACCACCGCTACCACAAGCCTGTGATGCATACCGAGACGAATACCTTCGACACCGAGCGCAACCCGAGCTGGCTATGGAAGCAGTGGATCAACGTGCTGCACCTGCGCCGGGCCGACGTGCCGGTGGTGGGCTTCACGTGGTACTCGCTGACCGACCAGATCGACTGGGACACCTCGCTCGCCGAGCTCAACGGGCGCGTGAACGCCGTGGGCCTGTACGACCTCGCCCGCAATCCCCGCCCGGTCGAGGCCGCCTACCGTCAGGTCCTCGAACAGTTCGGGCAGATCACGCTCGTGCCGCACGGCGAGATGTTCGAGTTCACGACCGAACCGGCCAGCCTGAAGGTGCCGGTATGACCGCGCCCGCAGCGGGTCGGCGCTGGGCGCTCGTCCACGGCTTCGGAACCTCGCGCGGGATATGGCGGCGGGTTCTGGAAGACCTGCCCGGCGGAGCGCTAACCCCCGAACTGCCGGGCTTCGGCGACAACGCGGACGCTGGCCGCCCCGGCCAGACGACCGCCGACATGGCCGAGTCGCTGGCCCTGACCCTGCGCGCGGCGGGGGAGGGGCCCTACCGCCTCGCCGGGCACTCGATGGGCGGCAAGGTGGTCGTGCTGCTCGCGGCCCGGTACCCCGACCTCGTGGACGAACTGCTGCTGATCGCGCCCTCGCCGCCCACTCCCGAGCCGATGTCGGATGAGGACCGCGCCCGGCTGCGCGCCGCACACGGCGACGCGGCCGCGCTGACCCGGCAGTACCACGACGTCATCCGGGCGCCCGTGCCGCAGGAAGATTTCGACGGCCTCGTGCGCGACGGCCTGCGCGCCGATGCCGAAGCCTGGGTCGCCTGGCCCGATGTGGGAAGCCTGGAGGACATCCGCAGCGAGCTCGGTGGCCTGCGTGCGCCCGTCACGGTGCTGTACTCCGAGGACGACCCGGCGATCACCCCCGACACCATCCGCCGGAAGGTGCTCGGCGCGCTGCCGCAGGCCCGCGCCGTCGCCCTTCGTGGCAGCGGCCACTTCATTCCTCTGGAGCGCCCGCAGGACGTCTTGGCGCTCTTGACTGCCCAGGAGGCGCAGGCATGACCCTTTCCCCCCTCCGTGTCCGGACCGCCGACGTTCCCGACGGCGGCATGGCTTCGTTTCCGCACGGCGAACGCAAGATTCTCTTCGTGCGCGACGGTGACGAACTGCGCGCCTTCGACGCCAAATGCCCCCACGCGGGCGCTGACCTGGGTCAGGGGCTGCGCTGCGGCGCGCGGGTGGTGTGCCCCTGGCACCATGCGACCTTCGACGCCGGCGACGGCCATCTGCTTGAACCGCCCGCTCTGAACGGCCTGAAACGCTACGCCCTGACCCGTGACGGCGACACCTGGGAAGTGGGTGAAGAGGCAGAAGAACCCGCGCGTCCGCCCCAGGGCTCGGCGGACGGCCATACTGTCATCGTGGGGGGCGGGGCCGCCGGATTCATGGTGGCCCAGAGCCTACGCGCAGGCGGCTATACGGGCGACCTGACGATGGTGACGCAGGAGGAACGGGCTCCCTACGACCGCACCGCCCTGAGCAAGGCCTACCTGAGCGGCAAGAAGAAGCCCGAGACTCTGCCCCTGGGCGGCGCCGACTGGGCGCAGAAGAACAGCGTGACCCTGCGCGAGGGGGTGCGCGCCGAGAAGCTCGATCACGCGGCCAGAACCCTGCACCTCGCCAGCGGTGAGGCCCTGACCTATGACCGCGTCGTCGTGGCGACCGGGGCGAATCCCAAACCCCTGAAGGTGCCCGGTGCCGACCTGCCGGGGGTCTACCCGCTGCGCTCCCTCGCCGATGCCCAGGCCCTGCGGGCAGCGGCCCAGGGCGCGCGCGTGGTTGTGGTGGGCAGCAGTTTCATCGGGCTGGAGGCAGCGTCGAGCCTGGTGGGCGAGGGCGGCGCGCAGTCGGTCGCCGTTGTCGGCCAGGACGCCGAGGTGTTGAGCCGCGCCCTGACCCCCCGCGTGGGCCGCGCCATTCGCAGGCTGCACGAGGACAAGGGCGTGCATTTTGTGCTGAATGCCGAGGTCGAGCGCCTGGAGGGCGGCGAACAGGTGGAGGCTGTCACCCTGAAAGGGGGTGAGCGTCTGGACGCCGACCTCGTGCTGCTGGGCATCGGCGTGTCGCCCAACACGGACCTGCTGGCCGACTGGCGGGGTGAGAAGGGCGGGGTCGAGGTGGACGCCGCGCTGCGGCTGGCTCCCGACCTCTATGCCCCGGGCGACATCGCGGCGGCGCCGACCGTGCTCGGCCAGATGCGGGTCGAACACTGGCGCGTGGCCCTGCAACACGGTCTGGTGGCAGCGCAGGCGATTCTGGACGCTCCAGGCGCCGCGCCGATGGACGCGCGCGTGCCGTTCTTCTGGACCCAGCAGTACGGCAAGAGCCTGCGCTACGTGGGCCACGCCGACTCGCTGAACGAGACCCACGTGTGGGGCGACCCCGAGGCCCTGAACTTCATTGAGTTCGCCTTCGCCGGAGACCACGCCGTGGCAGCGAGCGGTATGGGCCGCGACCGCGACCTGATCGCCTTCGAGGAACTGCTTCGGCTGGGCCGCGCGCCGAGCGCTGCCGAAATCCGCGCTGGAGAATTCAGTCTGCCGGAGCGGCTGGGGAGCTAACCCGGCCGGACCCGCAGCTCGGCCGGCCCGCGCAGCACCGTGTTGGGCTTGTAGGGCGGCTGCGGGTCGGTCACGCGTAGGTCCGGGAATGTCTCGGCGATGGCTGCGAAGACCTCCGCGATCTCCAGCCGCGCGAGGCTGGCCCCCAGGCAGTAGTGCGGCCCGGCCGCGAAGGCCAGGTGCCGGGCACTGTTCGGCCGGTCCCAGTTGATCCGCGCGGGCTCGGGAAACACGGCCGGGTCGCGGTTGGCTGCTCCCAGCAGCAGCTGCGTGAACTGCCCGGCGCGCAGGGTATGCTCACCCACGCTCAGGTCGGCGGTGAGCTGACGGCCGTCGATCTGTACGGGCGAGACCACACGCAGCAGCTCGTCGGCTACGCCGGGGTGCCGGGGGTTCTCGGCTAGGGCCGCCCAGGCGTCCGGCTGCCTGGACAGCTCCAGCAGGCCGCCGGGAATAAGGTTGCTCGTCGTCTCATGTCCGGCCGTAAGGAGCAGCACGGCGTTCGACAGCAGTTCGTCACCGCTCAGGCGCTCGCCGCCGTCCTCGGCCGCCGCCAGCGCCGAGAGCAGGCCGGGGCGCGGAGACGAGCGCAGCTCTTCCACGAGGTCGCGGAAGTAGCCGCGCATCTCGCGGGCGTCGGCATCAATGCGGGCCAGGAGGTCGGGCGAGCCCTGCGCGCCGCCCAGCAGTTCGGCCACGCTGTTCGACCAGCGCACGAACCGGGCCTCGTCGTCGCCGCTCAGGCCCAGCATCGCCATGATGACCCGCGCGGGCAGCGGGTGCGCCAGCGTGGCGACCACGTCCACCTCGGCCCGGCCCGACCAGGAGGCGAGCAGTTCGCGCAACAGACCGCGCACGAGGTCGCGCTGTTCCTCAACCACCCGCGGCGTGAAGGCGGCCGACACCAGGCCCCGGAGCCGCTGGTGCGAGGGCCCGTTGCGCCACAGCATCATGCCCTGCAGGAGCCGCGTCCCGTCGGTGGGCGTCATGGCCTCGGTACCCCCGCCGCTGCGCGCGGCCGGCGACCGCAGCACCGCGCTGACGGCCGCGTGTGAGGTCAGAAACCAGCCGTTCCACTCGGGCAGGAACATCAGCCCGCCGCCCAGGTCCCGCAGCGTCTCGTAGTGCGGGTAGGGGTCAGGCAGGAGGGCCGGGTTCCACAGCGCCTCGGCGGCCCGCAGGCGGCCGGGATCCTGGCCGGGAGGTGAAGAGGAGAGTGTCATGATCCAGGGTCGCATTCCTCTACTCGACCCGCAAGCAGGGGCACCGAGTAGGGACCGGCCGTTACCCTGGGGTATGGCGCGCGAGTGGTACACCCTGCACAGCCCGGAGGCGGCCAAGCTGTGCCTGGACCCCGACTATGCCCGGGTGCTCTCGGCGCTCATGCTGCGCCCGTGGGCTGCCGGGCCCCTGGCCGCGCATCTCGGGCTGCCCCTGAACGCCGCCCACCACCGGGTACGGCGACTACTGCGCGCCGGCTTGGTCGTCGAGGATCACCTGGAAGCGCGCCGGGGCCGGCCCATCCGGCACTACCGCGCGGTGGCCGACGCCCTGCTCATCCCCTACGCGCTGACCCCATTGGGCAGCCTCGAAGAGCTGGTCGGGCTGCACAGCGCCGGCGTGCAGGCGCACCTCAACCGCGCGCTCGTGCGGGCCGCGATGGAGCTCGTGCGCGACGAAGGAGAGATCGGGCTGCGGCTGTTCCGCGAGGGGGACCTCGTGGTCGCCGACATCACGCCGCGTGCGGGCGACTTCGACTATGCCGAGTTGCAGGGTCCCGGCGCCCCCGCCCTGTTCGTGACGCTCGACCGCCTGCTCCTCACCCGCGCCGATGCCAAGGCGTTGCAGCGCGACCTGAGCGAGTTGCTGACGCGCTACCAGGGACGCGGCGGCCCGGACCCCTACCTGCTGCGTCTGGACCTGACCCCCGACCTGCCCGGGGGAGACTAGGAGAGGGGCGGAGCAGCTCCCGGAAGGACTCCGGTCTGCTCCGCCCCCACCCCTGCGCGGCTCAGTGCTTGCCGAAGTGCCCGAGTTGCGGCACGTTGGGGCGCCATTCGGGCCGCGCCACGACCTCGCCGAAGAGGTCGTACTCGTCGCTCTCCTCGATGCGGGCCTGCACGATGTCCCCGATCTTGACCTGTCCGGCGAAGTCACCTGCGTACAGGTAGACCTGCCCGTCAATGCCGGGAGCGTCGCCCTTTGTGCGGCCGATGAGGCGGGTGCCGGGGGCGTCGTCGTCCTCGTCATTGAACTCGTCTACGATCACGTCCATCACGCGGCCGACCTTCTCGGCCAGCTTCTCGGCGCTGATCCGCTGCGCGATCTCCATGAAGCGGGCCAGGCGCTCCTGCTTGACCTCCTCGGGCACGGGGTTGTCCAGGGCGCCCGCGTCGGCCTCGTCCACGTCGCTGTAGGGAAAGGCGCCCACGCGGTCGAGCCGCGCCGCCTCCAGGAAGTCCAGCAGTTCCTGGAATTCGGCTTCCGTCTCGCCGGGAAAGCCCACGATGAAGGTCGAGCGGATGGTCAGCTCGGGGCAGATCTCGCGCCAGCGCCGGATGGTGTCGAGCTGCTTGCCCGCGCCGGGGCGGCGCATGGCACGCAGCACGCGCGGCGAGGCGTGTTGCAGCGGCACGTCGAGGTAGGGGAGGATCTTACCCGCCGCCATCAGTTCGACCAGCTTCTCAACATGCGGGTAGGGATAGACGTAGTGCATCCGCACCCACGCGCCCATCTCGCCGAGCTTGACCGCGAGGTCGGTGAGGTGCGCGCGCACCTGTCCTTCCTGGAATTCGCTCTCGCGGTGGCGCACGTCCACCCCGTAGGCCGAGGTATCCTGCGAGATCACGACGAGTTCCTTGGTGCCGCCCGCCACGAGCCGGAAGGCCTCGTACAGCACCGCGCCCGCGTCACGGCTGACCTGCTTGCCGCGCAGCTTGGGAATGATGCAGAACGAGCAGGTGTGGTTGCACCCCTCGGCGATCTTGACGTAGGCGTAGTGCCGGGGCGTGAGGCGCACGCTCGGCGCGAACACGTCGCCGTGGCGTGTGGCCTCACGCTCGGGGACGGCCACGCCCGCCCGCGTGCCGGGGGCCGCGACCGGCAGCAGGCCGGTAAATGCCCCCTGCTCGATGGGCAGCAGTTCGCGGACGTGGCCCATCACGTCGTCCACGGCTTCGCTGCCGGTGATCGCCGCGACCTTGGGGTGACGCTCCAGGATCTTCTCGGGGCGCTCGCCCAGGCAGCCGGTCACGATGACCTTGCCTGTGGCGTCGAGCGCCTCGCCGATGGCCGCGAGCGACTCCTCGACCGCCGGAGTGATGAAGCCGCAGGTGTTCACGATGACCGCCTGCGCGTCCTCGTAGCTCGGCGCGACCTCATAGCCCTCGGCCCGGAGCTGGGTCAGGATGCGTTCGCTGTCTACGAGCGCCTTGGGACACCCCAGGCTGATGAATCCAACTTTTTTCGCGGGGGCGAGGCCCACCGGCTGTTCCTGTACCGTCATCTGTGCTTGCTCCTTCCGCGCACCCAGGCGCGGGGCGCAACATTCAACGTTGCAGTGTAGCCGATGCCGGGGCAACGCGGGAAGGACGCAGGTCACAAGCGCCGCGGCTGACCGCGCCTGTGGCCCGCCGGGCGCTCAGTGGGCCGCCGCCCGGCCGCCCTTCTTGGGCAGCAGGTGCATGACCGCGACGATGATGCCGCCCAGCATCAGCCCCACGAGCGCCGACCCCAACGTCTCGACGAGCCACTCAACAGCCGCCTCGGCAAAGGGGAGAGCGTGCCCGGCCGACACCGCGAGGCCGTGGAAAAAATGCAGCGGGCCACCCACGCCGAACTCCTCCAGGCCCACCAGCACGATGTGTCCGCCCACCCACAGCATCGCAGCCGTGCCCACGACCGAGAGGACCGACATGACGGCCGGCATCCCCTTGACCAGTCCGCGTCCGGCAGCGCGCGCCGCACCCGAGCCGCTCTGGGCGAGCCGCAGGCCGATATCGTCCATCTTCACGATGAGGCCCACGAGGCCGTACACCAGCAGCGTGATGACGAGCGCCACCACGATCAGGATCAGCGCCCGCGAAAAGAGCGGCTCCTGCGCCACCTCGCCCAGCGAGATCGCCATGATCTCGGCCGAGAGGATGAAGTCGGTGCGCACCGCTCCCGAGACCATCTGCTCCTCGTGGGCGGGGGTGCCGACCTCCGCGCCGGCTTCCTCGGCGTGGCCGTGGCCGCCGCCGAGTGCCTCGTAGACCTTTTCGGCGCCCTCGAAGCACAGGTAGGCGCCGCCCACCATCAGGATCGGGGTGATGGCCCAGGGCAGGAACTGGCTCAGGAGCAGCGCCGCCGGCAGGATGAACACGATCTTGTTGCGCAGCGACCCCTTGGCGATGCGCCAGATGATCGGCAGTTCGCGTTCGGGCCGGAATCCGGTGACGTAGCGCGGCGTGACCGCTGTGTCGTCCACGACGACGCCGATGGCCTTGATGCCCGCGCGGCTGGCGGCAGCGCCGATGTCGTCCACCGAGGCTGCCGCCAGTTTGGCAATGGCCGCCACGTCGTCGAGCAGCGCGACCAGCCCGCCGCTCATCGGCTCACCTGGGGCGGGACAGCGTGCGGGAACCGGGCAGAGGAGAGGGGCACCGGTCCACCTTAGCAAGTGCGGAGGGTGGGGCGCAGAAGCCGGCCTACAGGCTTTCTTCCGGTTTCCGGGTCTTCAGCGGTCTCCCCGCGGTGCGGTCCGCCCCTCTTTCAAGGCAGCGCCCACAGCCGCAGCCTGCCGCCGTCGCTGATGGACAGGTACGCGCCGTCGGGGCTGAGGCTGGGGCTCGTGGCCTGCCGGGTATCGGGCAGCGCATAGGCCTGCCACGTGCGCCCGGTCCAGTGCGCGGCGCGGACCTGTCCCCCCGCCAGCCACGCCGCGCGCACCTCGCCGCCGGGGGTCAGGGCCAGGGTGGGGGCCTCGGCACTCTGGGGTGCGGGAAACAGCGCGCCGCCCAGCGGCTCCCACGCGCGCCCGGTCCAGCGGCTCACGAACAGGCGGTCGGGGCCGCCCTCGGGGCGGGGATCGGCCTCGATCCAGGCGACGACCGGGTGCCCCCCGGCGTCGAGCACGAGGTGGGGGTCGGCCGTGAAGGTGCCCGGCGCGCGGTTCACGGCTCCGCCCACCCGGGCCCAGCGACCCGGCGCCGTCTCGCGCTGCGTGAGCACCTGCATGGTGGCAAAGTCGCCCTGCAGATAGGTGACCGTTCGCAGGCCCGCGCGCACCCGCAGGTCGGGGGCGAAGGCGGCCTCTCGCGGGTCGCTGAGCACAGGTCCCGGAGTCCAGGTTCCGTTCTGGCCGCCCTGGGCTTGCCAGTTCAGTGGGCGCACCACGTCGCCCACCGCTCCGGCGGCCGACACGTCGGTCCAGGCCAGCGTGGGCAGGCCGCCCGGCAGGACGTCGAAGGCGCGCGACTTGCCCGCGTCGCTGAGGTTGCGGCGCACGGCGTAGCGCGCTGGGTCACTCCAGGCCGCGCCGGTCCAGGCGCTCATGAGCCAGGAGTCCACATGCGCCTCGCCGCTGTCCTCGGACCAGCCCAGCCACACCTGCCCGCCTGCCCCTTCGCGTGACCTGAGCTGCGCGGCGTTAAAGCGCGGGTCGCCGTTCAGCACCCCGCCCAGCGGCCGCCAGTTCGTCTCTCCCCGGGGCAGCAGCGCGGCGCGGACCTGGGTGGCCTGCGGCGTGCGCTCGGTCCAGGCCAGGACCAGCCCGGCGCCGCTGCGGGCCAGGGTGGTCAGCTCGGCCGGGCCGCCGGTCGCCGGCGACGCCACCTCGCGCGGCGCGGCCTGGCCCGCCCCCGCCTGGGCAGGGCCGAGAAGGAACAGGAGCAGCACGGCAGACACGGCGCGCATCACCCCCGCAGTGTAGGCCGGCCAGCGGAACGCCGCCACATGAACGTTCCCTTCAGAGCGCTTCACAGGGGGTGCGGGATGCTGGACGGCATGACCACCCTGCCTGCCCCGCTGTCCCTGGCCCCTGCGGGGAACGCGCCGCCCACCTTCCGGTCCTTTTTCATGGGGGGCTTCGAGTGCTCGACCCAGCGCCGGCCCTCGGGGCGCCGCATCGACGTGATCGACGCGACGGGGCACGACCGCTTCGCCGCCCAGGACTATGCCCGGCTCGCGGCGGCGGGCCTGCGCACGGCCCGCGACGGCCTGAGGTGGCACCTCATCGAGCGGGTCCCGGGCGAGTACGACTTCACCTCCGCGCAGGCGCAGGTCACGGCGGCGCGCGAGGCCGGCGTGCAGGTCATCTGGGACCTGCTGCACTACGGCTCGCCGGATTTCGTGGACGTGTTCGCCCCCGACTTTCCCGAGATCTTCGCCCGTTTCGCCCGCGCGGCGGCCGAGTTCCTGCGCGCCGAGACAGAGGGCGAACTGTGGATCTGCCCCGTCAACGAGATCTCCTTCATGGCCTGGGGCGGCGGGGACGTGGGCTACCTCAATCCCTTCGCGCATGGGCGCGGCGATACCCTCAAGCGCCAGCTCGTGCGGGCTTCCATCCAGGCGATTGACGCGGTGCGGGCCACCGACTCCGCCGCCCGCTTCCTGCACGCCGAGCCGCTCATCGCCGTGCAGGCCCACCCCGAGCGTCCCGAGGACCGCCCGCACGCACAGGGCAATCACGAGTCGCAGTACGCCGCGCTGGACATGCTGCTGGGGCGCCTGCACCCCGAACTCGGGGGCGGCGAGGCCTACGTGGACGTGGTCGGCCTGAACTACTACCCCTACAACCAGTGGCACCATCACCCCGAACACCACCTGCGCGAGGTGCTGCACATGGGCCACCCGGCGCACCGGCCCCTGCGGGAGCTGATGGCCGAGGTCTGGGCCCGCTACGGGCGCCCCCTCATGATTGCCGAAACCGGCACCGAGGACGACGGGCGCGCCGCCTGGTTCGCCCGCGTGGCCGACGAGGCGCTCGCGGCGCGCGCCGCTGGGGTCCCGGTGGAGGGGGTGTGCCTGTATCCGGTCGTGAACCACCCCGGCTGGGATGACGACCGCCACTGTCACAACGGCCTGTGGGACTACCCCGACGCCCTGGGCGGCCGCGCCGCCGACCCCGCGCTGGCCGCCGCCCTGGCGAGCGCGCAGCGCGCCGAGTCGGGCGAGTCCGAACCCGGTCCGTCTTCCGGTCTGGCCGCGCCGGCCTCCACCGACCCCGGCCGTGAGGCGCTCATCCGCTTTGCCAGGGCTGCCCCCACTGTCGCGGCCGAGGCGGCGGCGCGCGACCGCGACGGTCAGTTTCCGGCAGCGTCCTTCGCCGCGTTGCGGGAGGCCGGGCTGCTCACCGTCACACTGACCTCCGAGGAAGGCGGCCTGGGGCTGGGGGGCGGCGCGGGCCTGCTCGCCCTGCTGCGCCGGATCGGCCGCGAGAGTCTGCCGGTCGCGCGGCTCTACGAGGGGCATCTCAACGCCCTGCTGCTCGTCGCGCGCTTCGGGACGCCCGGTCAGCGCGCCCGCGCGGCGGCCGACGCCCGCGCCGGAGAACTGTTCGGCGTCTGGAACACCGAGGCCGCGCCGGGCCTGCACCTCGAAGAGACCGGGGAGGGCCGCTGGCGGCTGCTCGGCAACAAGACCTTCACTTCCGGCTCGGGCCACGTCACCCGCCCGCTGCTTCCTGCCGAACTGCCGGGCGGCGCCGGCCGGATCCTCGTGCTCTTGCCCGCCCCCGTGCCCCCGGAGCGCTTCGACCCCACCTTCTGGGCGCCGATGGGCATGGGACCTACTGTCAGCTTCCGCGCTGATCTCGACGATCTGGAGGCAGGACCAGACGACCTGATCGGCGCGCCGGGCGACTACTACGCGCAGCCGGACTTCGGCGGCGGGGCGCTGCGGTTCCTGGCCGCGCAGCTCGGCGGGGCCGACGCGGCCCTCATTGCCGCGCGGGACGTACTGCGCGGCCTGGGCCGGCAGGGCGACGACGCCCAGCGCCTGCGCTTTGCCGGAGTCGCGGCCGGGCTGGAAGCCGCGTGGCAGGTCACGCGCCGTGCGGCGCGCCTGCTGGACACGGCGCCCACGGAACGCGCCCTGGCCTACGTGGCCCTGGCCCGGACCGTGACCGAGGACGCCTGCCTGCACGCCGCCGAGGCGACCGAGCGCGCGGTGGGCGCGCGCGGCCTGCTCGCGCCGCACCCTGCCGAACGGGTGATCCGCGACCTGCGCATGTACCTGCGCCAACCTGCCCCTGACGCCGCGCGGCTTGCCCTGGGCGCCTGGGTGCTGGACAGCCCTGTCGTCCCGGACTCGGGCGCCGACCCCTGGGACCCCGACGGGGACGTGGAATGCTGAGCGGCGGGAGTACGGCCGGCCGGGCTCCCGCCGTTCAGCATTCCGCTCCCCTGGACCCCTTGACGCTGCTGGGGCCGGTGTGGGTGGCCGCGCCCCATCCCGACGACGAGGCGCTGGGCTGCGGGGCGCTGCTGGCCGCCCTTACGGCTGCCGGGCGCGAGGTCTGGGCACTGCTGCTCACCGACGGGGGGTTCTCGCATCCCGGCTCGCGGGAGTTTCCCCGCGACCGGCTGGCAGCCGAGAGGGCGGCGGAATGGCGCGCCGGTCTGGGCGTGCTGGGCGTCCCCCCGGAGCGGACCGCCGCCCTGAACTTGCCCGACGGCGCGCTGGCAGCCTGCGACCCGGCGGAGGTCGAGCGCCTGGTCCGCGCCGCCTTCGTGTCCGCGCCGCCCGCCACGCTGCTGCTGCCCTGGCGGCGCGACCCTCATCCCGACCACCGCGCCGCCTGGGAACCGCTGACGGCCGCCTGTCCACCCGGCGCGCGGGTGCTGGGGTACGCCGTGTGGCTGGCCGAGCGCGGCGCGGTCGCCGACTGGCCCGCGCCCACCGAGGCCCGTGCCTGGACGTGGGCGGTGGGCGAGCACCGCGCGGCCAAGGCGCGCGCCGTCGCCGCGCACGCCACCCAACTGGGGCGCGTCACCGACGACCCCGGCGGCTTCACGCTCGCGCCCGAGATGGTGCGGCGCGCGCTTGAGGGCCCCGAGCTGTATTTCGAGGAGATGATGGGATGACCCTGCCCGACCGCTATTTCGAGGACGTGTACGGCGCCAGCGACGACCCCTGGCATTTCGAGACGAGTGCCTACGAGGCCGCCAAATACGCCCGTACCCTCGCCGCACTGCCCCGCGACCAATATGGACGCGGCTTGGAGGTCGGCTGCTCCATCGGCGTCCTGACCGCGCGGCTCGCCGGGCGGGTCGACCATCTCCTCAGCGTGGACGTGAACGACAAGGCCCTGGGCCGCGCCCGCGCCCGCCTGTCTGCCGGCCCAGTGGGCGCGCACGTCACCTTCGCCCGTCGCCGCCTGCCGGACGACCTCGCGCAGCTCGGGGGACCCTTCGATCTCGTGGTGCTCTCGGAGGTCTTGTACTACCTCTCGCCGGACGATCTCGAACGGGCGCTCGACGGTCTGCTGGAGCGCCTCGCTCCTGGCGGTGCTTTGTTGCTCGTGCACTGGACGCCGCAGGTCCACGACTACCCCCAGACCGGCGACGCGGTGCACGCGGCCGTGCTGCGCCGTGTCGGAGCCGGCCTGCGCCATGTCCACGCCGAGCGTCATGGCGACGACCGCGAGGGCTACCGGCTCGACGTGCTGGAGCGGACGGGCTGAGCCGGGTCCGCCCACCCGGCGGACCACAGGGGCGGCGCGGGCGGCCCCAGGAGGCGCAAGGCCGGCAGCGCCGCCCGCAGTTCCGCCAGCGCCTGCGTGACCGCCACCGGCGGATAGGCGCCTCGCCACAGTCCTCCCGCCTCGCGCGCCCAGTGCGCGCCCTCCAGCGCGAGGCCGAAGGTCGGGGCCTCCAGCACCGCGGCCATCTCGGGGCCGTCCACGCGCCACAGCTCCGGCAGGAGAGAGCGGCTGCCCGGGTCGCGGTGGTCCCAGGCCCGGCGCAGCGCCGCCTCGGCGCGGGCCAGGGCCAGCGTCTCGGCGGCGCCGGGGACGGTCCAGCCATCCCCGGCCTGTGCCCACTGCGTGAGCTGGGTCGAGAGGCCCACCGGTACCCGGCCGCTGAGGCGCGCGCTCGTCCAGGCGCGGGCCTGTGGGGTGTGGCGCAGGTGCAGGTCGGCGCGGCGCAGGGCGCCCACCAGGGCTACGTCCTCCAGACAACTCACGTCCGGCACGCCGCCCACTGCCCGGTAGGCGCGCACGCTCAGCGCGAGACTGGCCCCGAAATGCTGCCAGTGCCGGGGCCAGGGGTCGTGGAACACCGGGTCGAGGCGCGCGTGAACCTCGGCCACTGCCTGCCGGTAGGCGCTGTCCAGAAGGTGCGTGCGCCGCGCAGCCGCAGGTAGGGCCGCGCGCTGTGCCGGATCAAGCAGGATGCGCCCCGCGGCGGCGTCGGCTCCGGCGGCCAGGGCGCCGAGCAGGGCGCTCAGCCACTGCGGGGCGGGCAGGGTGTCGGCGTCGGTGCTCACGATCACGCCGTCCTCGCCGGCCAGCGCGGCGGCGTGGTCCAGTACGCGTCGCCGCGCGGCGACGATTCCGGCCTCCCAGGGTGCCAGCGTCACCTCCGTGACCTGTACCTGCAGGCCCGGCGGCGCGGCCTCACGGGCCACCCGGGCGGTGTCGTCGGCGCAGTTGTTCGCCAGAACGAGAACGGTGAAGTCTCTCAGCAGCGCACCGGTGGCGTCCACCTGTTCTCCCAGGGCCCGCAGGGTGCGGGCGATTCCTCCGGCCTCGTCGCGGGCAGGAATGGCGACCACCACGCGGGGGTTCGGGGCAGCGCGGCAGACGGGAGGCACAGACGCTGCCCAGCGTAGCACCGCCCAGCGATGCGGAGAAACCCCGTGATACCGCTATTGCTGATGGAAAGATGAAGGCCCACCGGAACGTTGGACAGAGAGGCGACGCTAAGCTGCACGCAGAAAATAGATTTCTTTTTCAAGGGGACCATCACTGTGTCAATTCCTGTCTTACCTATTAATGCCGAGTCCCCCGCGCTCTTGGTCCTGGCCCACCTGCGCTGGGACTTTGTCTTTCAGCGTCCCCAGCATCTGATGACCCGCGCCGCCCACAGCCGCGCGGTGTATTACATCGAGGAACCGAT
Source organism: Deinococcus sp. Leaf326 (assembly GCF_001424185.1). NCBI lineage: Bacteria > Thermotogati > Deinococcota > Deinococci > Deinococcales > Deinococcaceae > Deinococcus > Deinococcus sp. Leaf326. The sequence continues at coordinate 348,322 of NZ_LMOM01000032.1, forward strand.
GTTCGGTGACTTCGCCGATCACCTCGCGCGCCGCCGCGACGAGTCGGGGGTGATCGTGTGCACGCCTCACGTCCGCGCCGGATTTTCGCCGGCCGAGTCGCAGGCCCGCACTGCGGGCCTTCTGGCCGGCCTTGTCGAGACAGAAGGTCTGGAGACCTACGACCTGTGGGTCTACACCCCGATGGAACTGCCGGTCGCGGCCGAACTGCAGCCGCGCGTGGTCGTGTACGACTGCATGGACGAACTCGCTAACTTTCGGGGTGCGCCGCCGGAACTGCGCAGCCGCGAGCAGGCCCTGTTCCGCCGCGCCGACCTCGTGTTCACGGGAGGTCAGCGGCTCTACGAGGCCAAGACCGAGCAGCATCCCAGCGTCTACGCCTTTCCCTCGAGCGTGGAGGTCGGTCACTTCGCCCAGGCCCGCCAGCATCTGCCCGACCCGGCCGACCAGGCCGAGCTCGCCCGGCCGCGCCTGGGATTCTACGGCGTCATCGACGAGCGGTTCGATATCGCCCTCATCGGTGAGCTCGCCCGTCGCCGTCCCGAGTGGCAGCTCGTGATGCTGGGGCCGGTCGTCAAGATCGCTCCCGAGGACCTGCCGCGCGCCGAGAACCTGCATTACCTGGGCATGAAGTCGTACAACGAACTGCCCGCCTACCTCGCGCACTGGGACGTGGCCCTGCTGCCCTTTGCGCGCAACGAGGCGACCGAGTTCATCAGCCCGACCAAGACGCCCGAGTACCTCGCCGCCGGCGTGCCGGTCGTGAGCACCGGCATCCGCGACGTGATCCGGCCCTACGGCGACCTGGACCTGGCCCGTATCGCCGACGGCGTGGACGCCTTCGAGGCCGCCTGCGCCGCCGCGCTGGCCGAGATCGGCACGCCGGCAGGCCAGGAGCGCCGCGCGCGCGCCGACCGCCATCTCTCGACCCTGTCCTGGGACCGCACCTGGGGCGAGATGCGCGATCTCATCGCCCAGGCCGCCGCCGAGCGCAGCTACTCCGCGCAGGGGCAGCCCTTTTCCTACGTAGCAGGTCATGATGACTGATTTTGCCGATGCTCCAGCTCCTTTCGACTATCTTATCGTCGGTGCCGGCTTTGCCGGGAGCGTGCTCGCCGAGCGCCTCGCCGGCACGGGCGCCCGTATCCTGATCGTGGACCGCCGCCCTCATATCGGGGGAAACGCCTACGACCGCTACGACGACGCAGGCATCCTGATCCATCCCTACGGGCCGCATATCTTCCACACGAACAGCAAGGACGTGTTCGACTACTTGTCGCGCTTCACCGCATGGCGACCCTACCAGCACCGCGTGCTGGCAAGCGTGGACGGTCAGCTGCTGCCCATTCCCATCAACCTCGACACGGTCAACAAGCTCTACGGCCTGAACCTGACCTCCTTTCAGGTCGAGGACTTCTTCGCTTCGGTTGCCGAGAATGTCGAGCAGGTGCGGACGAGCGAGGATGTGGTCGTGGGCAAGGTCGGGCGTGACCTGTACAACAAGTTCTTCCGGGGCTACACCCGCAAGCAGTGGGGCCTGGATCCCAGCGAGCTCGACGCCTCGGTGACGGCCCGGGTGCCGACCCGCACGAACCGCGACGACCGTTACTTTGCCGACACCTATCAGGCCATGCCGCTGCACGGCTACACCCGGATGTTCGAGCAGATGCTCGCGCACCCGAACATCAAGGTCATGCTGAACACCGACTACCGCGAGATCGCGCCGCTGCTCGAGTACCGGCACATGATCTACACCGGCCCGGTGGACGCCTTCTTCGACCACTGCTACGGCAAGCTGCCCTACCGCAGCCTGGAATTCCGCCACGAGACGCACGACCAGGAAGTGTTCCAGCCGGTCGGCACGGTCAACTACCCGAACGACTACGGGTTCACCCGCATCAGCGAGTTCAAGTACATCACCGGGCAGGTCGCGCCGCGCACGAGCGTGGTCTACGAATACCCGCAGGCCGAGGGCGATCCCTACTACCCGGTGCCGCGCCCCGAGAACGCCGAGCTCTACAAGAAGTACGAGGCCCTGGCCGACGCCCGCGCGGACGTGACCTTCGTGGGCCGCCTGGCGACCTACCGCTACTACAACATGGACCAGGTGGTGGCCCAGGCCCTCGCCACCTTCCGCCGCCTTCAGGAGCGTGCCGCGAATACTGAGGCGCAGCCGGTCTGAGCTCCGCCGGATGCCGGGGTGTTCCCCCGGGCCGAACGCCGCCTTCCCTGTGGAGGCGGCTTTTTTCCTGACCTCCGGGGTCGTGCTCTAGACTGCCCGCCATGACGGCCACACCTGCTGCCGCCCGGGCCAAGCTCGGGCTCCCCGAATCGTCCCTGCACTGGCCGGCCTACGAGGCGCGCTACAGGGCGCTGCTCGACACCGACCTGGGCGCCCAGGACGTGCCGGCCTGGCTGACGCGCTGGAGCGACCTGACGGCCGAGTTCATGGACGCCGGTGCCAAGCTGTCGGTCGACAAGGACCTGCACACCGCCGACGAAGCGGCGCAGGCCCGCTACCAGGCCTTCGTGGCGGACGTGGTGCCGCCCTCCGAGCGCATGGACCAGGCCCTCAAGGAGAAACTGCTCGCGGTGCCGGGCTATGTCCCCGCGCCCGACTTCGCCCTGACCTACCGGCGTTTCCGTGACGAGGCGGCGCTGTTCCGCGAAGCCAACGTGGACCTGGGCGTCACCCACCAAGAGGGCATGAACCGTCACGCGGTCCTGACCGGCAATCAGCAGGTCGTGCTGGACGGCAAAACCCTGACCATTCCGCAGGCCAAGCAGCGCCTGGACAGCCCGGAGCGCACGGTGCGCGAGGCGGCCTGGCGCGCTCTGGCCGCGAGCAACCTCGGCGTGGCTCCAGAGCTCGACCGTGTGATGGAAGGGCTCATCGAGATTCGCTGGCAGTTCGCGCGCAACGCCGGGCTGGGCAACTTCCGGGACTATGTCTGGAAACAGCTGGACCGCGTGGACTATGAGCCGGCCGACTGCCGCGCCTTTCACGAGGCGGTGCGCGACGAGGTCGTGCCGCTGCTCTCCGGGCTGGTGGGCGACCTGACCCGCGACCTGGGGCTGGAGGGCCTGCGCCCCTGGGACTACAACCGCAACAACCTCCTTGACGCTCAGGGCCGCGAGCCCCTCCGGCCCTTCTCGACCGGAGAGGAGCTCGAAACGCTGTCGGCTACGGCCTTCGCGGGTCTGGACGAGGGCCTCGCCGCGCGCTTCACGCAGATGCGCGGGAGCGGCCTGCTCGACCTCGAATCGCGTCCCGGCAAGATGACGCACGCCTACTGCGCCTATTTTCCCGTGCACAACGAACCCTTCGTCCTCATGAACGTGGTGGGCACCGCCGAAGACGTGCGCGTGCTGTTCCACGAGGTCGGGCACGCCTTCCACGGGTTTTACAGCGGCGACGCGCAGCCCCTGGTCTGGAACCGCTGGAGTCCCATCGAGTTCGTCGAGATTCCCAGCATGGCGATGGAATTCCTGACCCTCGACCACCTCGCGCATGTCTTCTCGCCCGAGGAACTGGCGCGCTACCGCTTTAAGCAACTCGAGGGCGTCATCGCCTTCCTGCCCTGGGCCGCGCAGATGGACGCCTTCCAGCACTGGCTCTATGCCGAGGCGAACGAACACGTCACGGTCGCCGACCTTGATGCCAAATGGCTCGAACTCGACCGCACCTTCCACCCCTTCGTGAACTGGGACGGGCTGGAGGACGTGCGCGCCAAGGGGTGGCACTACTACCACATCTTCCAGGCACCCTTCTATTACATCGAATACGCGATGTGCTACCTCGCCTCGGTCGCCCTGTGGCGCGCGGCCCAGGCCGATCCGGCCGCTGCACTCGACCGCTACAAAGCTGCCCTGCGCCTGGGCAACACCGTCAGCGTCCCCGAGCTGTACCGCGCGGCCGGCGCTGAGTTCCGGTTCGACCGTGAGTACATCAAGGGTCTGATGGCCTTCGTGCGGGAGCAGATGGCCTAACCCCTCCGCCGGGTACCCGGCTGCGTCTGCGGCCCAAATAAGCAGGTCAGCGAGGGCGAGTGGTCTCTACGGAGGCACTCGCCCTCTGTGCGTTCTGCCTGGGCTGGGTAAGGATCAGGAGTTATGCCGCTGACCGCGGCGGAGGAGCACCGGCAAGATGCCTAAACTTCATGAAAATAAGTTCATCTGAATCTCATTCAAACCACAGTCCATTTGAAGAGAGGTTAACAGAAATCTCATCTTGAGGCTTTTCCTACAACTGAGACTGAACTCTATACCAAGCAGGTCGGGTCAGGTCTGTCAGCGCGATGTCAGCATCACCTTTCCACCGACGATCAGATCCCTGCTGCCTCCGGCAGGGTTGAACCGCCTGTGAAACGAGGACGAACGTGAGCGAGTCTCAGAAGACCAGCGCGCTGTGGCGCCTCTCCGACCGGGGCCGGACGGTCCTCAGCACGCTGCTCAGCGAACACGGGATCGACTACCTGTTCGTCCTCGACGGTCAGGGCTCGGTGCTGTCGTGCGGCGGCCAGGCCGGACAGCACCTGCCGGGGCTTGTGCCGCCCTCGGCCGCCCCTACGCACCTGCGCGACCTCATGCATCCCGACGATTACCCGCCGCTCTGGACGCTGCTGATGGCCACCGGCGCTCAGGCCACCGCTGTCCCCACGGCGGTGCCCCTGGGCCCCTACCGGGTCCGGGGACCGGGCGGCACCTGGCGCTGGTTGCAGGGGTCCGCCCTGAATCTGCTCGGGCACCCCGAGGTGAGGGCCACCGTTCTCAGTGCCCACGACGTGACGGCGCTCAAGGCCGCCGAACTCGAACAGGAGGCGCTGGGCACCCTGCTGCGCCAGACCACCGCCGGCCACGCCCTGCCGCAGCTGCTCGAGGGGGTGGCGCGCACGGTAGACGAGCAGCTGCCCCGCCATTTCTGCGCCGTGTTCCTGTGGCAGAGCGGCCTGAGCCTCGCCGCCGCGCCGGGGGCGCCCCACGACTTCGCCGGCCTGTTCCCCCCCTGGCTGGACGAGGCCTTTCCTTCGCCGGCCGGTCCCCGGGCCGGCGCGGCGCTCCCGGCCGAGGTCACTCCGGCGGCCCTCACCGCGCCGCTGCGTCGCCGGGGCATCTGCGAGGTGACCTCCATGCCGCTGCTCGGCCGTCACGGACAGTATCTCGGCGCACTGGCGCTCTACCGTTACGCCGAGGGTCCGCTGGCCCCGGGCGCAGTCGAGGTGCTCACCCACGCCCGGCGGCTCATCACGGTGGCGGCCGAACAGCACCGCCTGAACCGGCAGCTCGACCACCAGGCCCACCACGATATGCTGACCGGGCTACCCAACCGCCGGCTGTTCACCGACCGCTGGCGGCGCACCCTGGGCCCCCGCCGGATGCCGGGGCAGCAGCCGGGGCTGATGTTTCTGGACCTCGACCATTTCAAGGAGATCAACGATACCCTCGGGCACCTCGAGGGCGACGAGGTGCTGCGTCTCGTCGCTGGTCGCCTCGCTGCCTGCCTGCGCCCGCATGAGACCCTCGCGCGGCTGGGCGGCGACGAATTCGGCATCATCCTGCCGCACACCGACGCGCAGGCGGCGGCCGGTCTGGCCCAGCGGCTTCTCGGCGCGTTGTCGCCCCCCCTGCAGGTCGGCGAGGCCGAGCTGTACCTCGGCGCGTCGGTGGGTATTCTGCTTGTGGACGACGACGAGCAGGACGTGCAGACCACGCTGCGTTACGCCGACACCGCCATGTACCAGGCCAAACAGCGCCGCAATACCTTTGTCTTTTTCGAACCCGAGATGACCCGGCAGTCCAGAGAGCGCCTGCATCTCGTCTCGCTGCTGCGCCGGGCGGCCGGGCGGCCTCACGAGACGTTCGGGGTCGTGTACCAGCCGCAGGTGCGCCTCGTCGACGGCGTGACCGTGGGTACCGAGGCCCTGCTGCGCTGGACCCCCCCGGAGCTGGGCCCGGTGTCTCCCGAGCTCTTCGTGCCCCTGGCCGAGGAAACGGGACTGATCGTGCCCATCGGCGAGTGGGTGCTGGCCCAGGCCTGCGCGCAGGGAGCGGCGTGTTCGTGCCGGGAGCCCATGCGGGTGGCGGTGAACGTCTCGGCCCTGCAGTTCTCGCGCCCCGACTTCGTGGCGACGGTCGAGCGCTGGCTGGAGCGCAGCGGTCTCGACCCGGCCCGCCTCGAACTGGAGCTGACCGAACGGGTCGTGCTGGACGACGTCGGCAAGTCGGCGGCGCGCATGGCCGATCTGCGGGGGCTGGGGGTCCGCCTGGCCCTCGACGACTTCGGCACCGGCTATTCCTCGCTCAGCTGCCTCTCGCGCCTGCCCCTGAACACCCTCAAGATCGACCGCTCGTTCGTGCGCGGCCTAGAGACCGACTCGCCCTCGGCGGCGGTCGTGCGCGCCATCATCGCCCTGGCGCGCAGCTTCGGCCTGGGCACCGTCGCCGAGGGCATCGAGACCCCGGCGGAGTGCCGCACCTTACAGGCCCTGGGCTGCGAGACCGGTCAGGGGTATCTCTTCGGCCGTCCTCAGTCGCCCACCGATCTGCCCTGTGCGGTTGCCCGGCGTCCTTCAGCCGTTTTCCCGGTCTAGGTCGGATGGCGACGCGACGCAGGTGTGGTCGCCCAGCAGCGTCTCCCGCAGGGTCGCCGCGCAGCGCGCCGTGCGCCCGAGTTCACTGCGCAGTGCGGCGGCCTCAGCGGCCTGCCCGGTGGTGCTGAACTGCTGGCCGAGATGTTCGAGCAGGAACTGCTTCTCGCGCAGGGTGCGCAGGCCCGACCACAGGCTCTCCTCGGCGGCGCGCCGCAGCTCGGCGATCAGGGTGCCGGCCGTGAAGGCGTGACCGGTATGGCAGCGGAACCGCAGCGTCGCCCCCTCGGTGATCTGGACCATGACCCCGTGGCACTCCGGGCAGGTCATGGGCGAGAGGGGCGCCTGACCGAGCAGCTCTGGGGCGTCCCGCCCGGCGGCGATCTGAAGTTCGGTGTGCAGCCGGCGCCGTTCGTCCTCGTTCATGTTCGGCCAGCCCTGTCGGGATGGAGGCTCGGTGGTGCCGGGCCCGGCGTCGCCCGTGCCCTGGGCCCGGCGCTCCCAGGCCCAGGTGGTCAGGGCGGCCGGCAACTGGGCGGCCCTCAGGATTTCGTGGACGTCCACCTGCCGCACGGCGTTGAGCGGCATCTCGGGCGACTCGGCCTCTTCCGGGTGCTGCACCAGGGCCCGCCCACCCGAGCGCCGGATGGCCCACAGGCCCGACACGCCGTCGTCGAGCCCCCCCGAGAGCAGGACCCCGGCCGTGCCTGGCCCGCCCCGCGCCGCCGAGCGGAACAGCACGTCGATACTCGGCCGCGCATGGTTCTCGCGGGGGCCCAGCGACACCTTCAGGCGGCTGCCGTCCAGCAGCAGGTGATGGCCCGGAACTGCCGTGTAGATCCGGCCCGGTAGGGTGAGCAGTCCATCCCGCGCCTGCTCGGCCGGCAGGGGGCCGGCGCGCTCCAGAATGCCTGCCAGGGCACTGGGCTGGTCCGGCGGCATGTGGATGACCACCACCAGCGCCGCCGGGAACCCTGCCTCCAGCCCCTGCACGAGGTGCAGCAGGGGCTCCAGCGCCCCGGCAGAGCCGCCGATCACCACCACCGGACAGGTCACTGGAAACCGGCGGCGGTCCGGGGAAGCCGGTCCAGCCACGCGCCGTCGCGGAGCAGGTCGGGCTGGCGGGGGAGAGCGAAATAGAAGGTCGCGCCCTGATCCGGCGTGCTCTCGGCCCAGACCCGGCCGCCGTGGCGGTGGACGAGTCGCCGCACGAGGGCGAGGCCCATCCCCACGCCGCCGAACTCCTGGGCGCGGTGCAGCCGCTGAAAGACACCGAACAGCCGGTCCTTCTGGCGCATGTTGAAGCCCACGCCGTTGTCCCGCACGCACACCACGAAGTCCTGCTCGTGGTTCTTCATGCACACGTGGATGCGGGCGGGGTGCTGCCCCTGCGTGAACTTCACGGCATTGCCGATCANCCCACGCCGTTGTCCCGCACGCACACCACGAAGTCCTGCTCGTGGTTCTTCATGCACACGTGGATGCGGGCGGGGTGCTGCCCCTGCGTGAACTTCACGGCATTGCCGATCAGGTGCGAAAGCACCATCTGGAGGGCCACCACGTCCCCGCGGACCTGGGGCAGGGGGTCGTGGGTCAGGACGACCTCCCGTTCCGCGTCCAGGGCGGCCTGCTGCTCGTGCCACACCGTGCGCAGCACGCGGTCGAGATCCACCGAGTCGGCGCGCAGGCGCTGCTGGCCGGCCCGGAAGTACTCCTGCAGTGCGAAGAGCAGCTCGTCCATCTGGTCGGACGACTGACTGATGTAGGTCATGAGGCGCTGCTGTTCCTCGGCCACCGGCACGTCCCGCAGCAGGGCCTGGGTGAAGCCCCGGATCTGGCGCAGCGGTGCCTGGAGGTCGTGGGTCACGGCGTACATCATGGTTTCGAGTTCGCCGTTCAGGTCCCGCAGCTGCCGCGTGCGGCCCTCGACGCGGGCTTCGAGCGAGGTGTTGAGSCGCAGGACCTCGTCCTGTGCCCGGCGCTGCGCGGTGATGTCGGTGAGGGTGAGGCGGCACAGCCGCGCCGGCTGGCCGGCACGGTGCGGCATGAGCTCGCCGTCCACCTGCAGGAACTGGGCGGGGGCGTCCGGGGTCTGCGGCGGGGTATGAGGCTGAACCTGGAGCTCGACCCGCTGGGGCCCAGGGACCCGGGAGCAACTGCACCACCCCCTCTCCCGGCTGCTGGCCGACGCGCAGGACCTCGTCCTGCGCGCGGCGCTGCGCGGTGATGTCGGTGAGAGTGAGGCGGCACAGCCGCGCCGGCTGGCCGGCGCGGTGCGGCATGAGCTCGCCGTCCACCTGCAGGAACTGGGCGGGGGCGTCCGGGGTCTGCGGCGGGGTATGAGGCTGAACCTGGAGCTCGACCCGCTGGGGCCCGGGGGTGGTGAAGACGCGGCGCAGAAAGAGGGCGAAACTGCTGGCGTCGTTGCGGCCCAGGAACGCCGAGAAGCGCCGGCCACCGAGGCGGGCGCGGTCCATGCCGAGGTGGCGGGCGGCCTGTAGGTTGCACATGGCGATCATGCCTGCCTGGTCGAGGGTGAGGTAGCCGACGGGGGCGTGTTCGAAGAGCTCGGTGTAGTGCTGCCGGGCGTGTTAGAGGTCGAGGTTGGCCTGGGCCAGACTCTCGTTCTGGAGTTCGAGCTCGATCTGGTGGACCTGAAGCTCGTGACGCTGCTCCAGCAGTTGGGCGATGAGCTGCGCGGGGTCCGTCCCGCGCAGCTCGGCCCCGGCCAGCTCGTGCTCGGGAGGCAGGCTTCCCCGGCCACTCTGGGTCAGCCGCTCGGCTTCCAGCCGCAATTGGTCGTTGGGTGGGCTGATGGTACGTTCATCCATAGCAGGCTCCTGAGAGCCGCGAACAGAGCGGATATGCGGTCCTGTCCCGGTCGTGGTGAGTGAAGCGGACGAAAGGGGGCAGGTCAAGAAAAGTCTACGATCTTCTCTTAATCTAACGGATGCACCCCTATGAAATCTCAAATGAACAGTTATATAAGATACAGATTCACTCTTCAATAACTCTGCTAAAAACTTTATGCAATAACTGACCAAAAGTTGGAGCGTTTCCGCTAAGCTGCGGTAGATATGGGGGAAGAACAGCGCGGCCCGCCGCAGGGGCCGAATCAGGAACCGGGCACAGGTGGCCCGGCCAGCAGCGCAGAGTCACGGCCGCAGTCCCCCGGAATGGCCGAGCCGACGCACTCACCACAGGGGCCCGTCGCCGTCGTGGGCATCGGGGGATCGGCCGGGGCGCTCGACGGCTACGAACGGTTTTTTCTGAGCCTGCCGCCTCAGAGCGGTATGGCGTTCGTCGTGGTGCCGCACCTCGACCCCCGGCACCGGGGCCTGATGCCCGAGCTGCTGCAGCGCTGTACCGACCTGCCGGTCGAGGCCATTACCGACGGTCTCCAGGTGCAGGCCGACCACGTGTATGTCCTGCCACCCGGCTCCGGTCTGTCCATCATGAACGGCGTTCTCCTGCTTGAGGACCTCGGCCGCACCGAGGGTGGTCTGGGCCAGGTCATCGACCGGTTCTTCGAGGCGCTCGCCGCCGATCAGGGCCGGCGGGCCGTGGGCGTGGTGCTCTCGGGCATGGGCAGCGACGGCACCCAGGGGATTCAGGCCATCAAGGAGCATTTCGGGATCGTGCTCGTGCAGGACCCCCGGACTGCCGAGTATCCCATGATGCCCCGGAGCGCCGTCTCGACCCAGCTCGCCAACAGTGTTCTGCCTGCCGAGGAACTGGCCGCGCAGCTCTATGCGCTCGTCACGCGCTCGCACGCCGCCTCGCCGGGTGACCTGCTCGGCGCCGACGGGCAGCCGGGCGCCCCGATGCAGAAGGTCCTGCGCCTCGTGCGGATGCGCACCGGCCACGATTTCACGCAGTACAAGCGCAGCACCCTGGTGCGCCGCATCGACCGCCGGATGAAGGCCCACCGCCTGGAGGACATCACCCAGTACATCCGGCTGCTCCAGGACAATACCGACGAGGTCGACGCGCTGTTCCGGGACTTCACCATCAACGTGACCAGCTTCTTCCGGGACACCGAGGCCTTCGACGAACTCAAGGACCAGCTCCGGCAGTACATCCTGACCGTCAAGCAGGACATTGACCAGTTCCGGGTGTGGGTGGCAGGCTGCTCTACTGGTGAGGAGGCCTACTCGGTCTGCATCGCGCTGCACGAGCTGATGGACGAACTGCGCGAGGTGCGCGTCTTCAAGGTGCAGGTCTTCGCCACCGATATCGACAAGGAAGCGCTGGAGCGCGCCCGCTACGGCCTGTACCCGGCCGACATCGCCTACGTGGTTTCCTCCGAGCGGCTCGAACGTTTCTTTCAGCCCAAGGACGACGGCTATCAGGTGCGCCCCGACATCCGTGACAGCATCATCTTCGCGCAGCACAGCACTTTCGGGGACCCGCCTTTTACCCGCCTGGACCTGCTGTGTTGCCGCAACATGCTCATCTACCTGGGGACGCAGCTTCAGCGCCAGATTCTGACCGTCTTTCACTACGCCCTGCATCCGGGGGGGCTGCTGTTTCTGGGGGCCAGCGAAACGACCGGCCACGAACGCGACCGCTTCACGCTCCTGAGCACCCGTTGGAAGATCTACCGCCGGGGCGAGGGCACGTCCGGTCCACTGCCGCTGCCATTCACTCCGGACCAGGGCAGCCTGCCGCTCCTGCCCGAAGCCACCTTTTTGCCGTCTCCCCGGAGTCCGCGCGTCAATGACGTGGGTCAGCAGGCCCAGCGGCTGCTGCTTTCCCAGTACACTCCGCCCGCCGTCGTGGTCAATGCGGCCGGCGACATCCTGTATGTCAACGGCCGCACAGCCCGCTACCTGGAATTGCCGCCGGGTAAACTGCTCGTCAACATTTTCGAGATGGTCCAGGAGGAGCTGCGCTACGAGTTGCCCGCTGCCCTGCGGCAGGCCAGCGCCGAGCGTGCCGAGATCGTGCGGCGCAACCTGCGTCTGACAGCGGGCGGCGGCTTGGTGCTGCTCGACCTGACGGTGCGGCCCATGCCGCAGACCCAGGACCCACAATTCCTGATCGTCTTTCAGGAGCACGGCGAGTCTCCCGAACAGGCGGCGGCGCCCGAGCAGTCCGACCGCCTACAGGTCCTTGAGCGCGAGTTGCAGCACAGCAAGGAAATCTTGCAGGCCACTATCGAACAGATGGGCGTGTCCCTCGAAGAACTCAAGAGCACCAACGAGGAACTGCAGACGACCAACGAGGAACTGCAGAGCAGCAACGAGGAACTGACGACTTCAAAGGAAGAGCTCCAGTCGCTCAACGAGGAACTCGTCACCATCAACGCCGAGCACCAGCGGGTCATCCACGACCTCGCGCAGGCCAACGACGACATGAAGAACCTGCTCGAAAGCGCCGGCATCGCCACGGTCTTTCTGGGCAACGACCTGCGGATCAAGCGCTTCACGCCGCGCATCACCCGGGTCATCAATCTCATGCCGGTCGATATCGGCCGCCCCATCACCGATATCAGCGTCAACCTGAACTACGAGTACCTGACCCGCGACATCGCCCGCGTGCTCGACACCCTCGAGACCTACGAGGCCCAGGTGCAGACCCAGGACGGCCAGTGGTACCTCATGCGGGTCAGCCCCTACCGCACGTCGGACAACTTCATCGACGGCGTGGTGCTGGCCTTCACCAACATCAACGTGGTCAAGGCGCTCGAAGCCCAGGTGCGCGAATCGATGGAATACGCCGAGGCGGTGCTCAACAGTATGCAGGACCCGCTGCTGGTGCTCGACCGCCAGCTACGAATCATCACCGCCAATCGGACCTTTTACGACCTGATGTATCTCACGCCCGCGCAGGTCCGGTCCGAGCTACTGTACACAGTCGCCAACTTTGTCTTCGACCAGCCGGACCTGCAACGGAGACTGCGCGAACTCGTGACGACGGACGAGGTCGTCAGCAATTACGTCATTGACCTCAAAGTGCCCCAGCAAGGGGTCCGCAAGATGAAGGTGGAGGCCGAGGCGGTCGACACGAAAAACGCCGACCAGCCCATGTTCCTCTTCAAGATGGAGGACGTGACTGAACTGCTGCTGCGCGCCGCACAGGACGGCTCCGACCTGATCGGGGATGCACGACCCGGGAGCTGAGCAGAGACGCAAGAGGTATTCAGGTGCAGTCCGCTCCAGTGTTGCCTGAGCTAGGGCTTGCCCAGCTGTATGGAGTCAGTCTCAGCCTTTCTTACGCTCCCCAAGGCGTGTATTCGCGTCCGTCCATCTAGGCTTGCAGGTCTTCTGGGCCACACAGAACGCTCAGAGCCGCTTCGACCACCTCGGGGTCGAAGTGCCGGCCGGCCTGGGCGCGCAGTTCCTGCACCGCGTCCCCGTGCCCCCAGGCCTTCTTGTAGGGCCGGACCTGGGTCAGGGCGTCGTATACGTCGGCGACCGCGACGATGCGCCCGGACAGCGGAATCTGCGTGCCGGCCAGCCGGCGCGGATAGCCGCAGCCGTCCCACCGTTCGTGGTGGGTCAGGGCGATCTCCTCGGCCAGTTGCAGCAGTTCGGAGTGCCCGCCCGACAGGATCGTCGCCCCGATCAAGGTGTGTGTCTGCATCTGGGTAAATTCCCCGGCTTCGAGTCGGCCGGACTTGAGCAGGATGCTGTCGGGAATGCCCATTTTGCCCACGTCGTGCAGCCGCGCCGCAATGCCCAGCAGTTCGGCGCGCGCTTCCGTCCAGCCCAGGGCCCGGGCCAGGCGGGCGCTCATGACTCCCACCCGGCGGGTGTGGTCGCCGGTCGTTCCGTCGCGGTACTCGGCGGCCATCGCCAGCCGGGTCACGACCTCGTACTGCGCCTGGGCCAGCTCGGCGGTGCGCTCCTCGACCTGTCGCTCGGCCATCTGCCGGGCCTCCTGCTCGAGTTCGGTGCGCAGCCGGTACGAATCGGCCTCGCGCTGGGCCCGCTCGACCTCGAACTGGATGCTCAGGTTGCGGGTCTGCCGGTCGCGCTCGGCATTGAATAGTTCTCGTTCGAGCCGGCGCAACTCCTCGCTGTGGTGCAGGGCCTGTGCAGCGTCGCCCCGGGCCTTGTGCAGGTCGCACAGCGTTTCATGCGCGGTGGCCGCCTCCTTGGCGCTCTGGGTCCGCTCGGCCAGTTCGAGGGCGAGTTGAAGCTGGGTGAGTGCATCTTCCCAGGAGTGCGAGTGCAGGTAGAACCGTCCGAGGTTGAGCCGGGCTTCCAGTTCGCCCTGCGTCGAGCCGATGCTCAGGGCGATGGCCAGGGCGTCGTGGTAGGTCACGTAGGCCAGAAGGGATTGCCCGGTCTTCTCATAGAGGTTGCCCAGGCTGTTCAGGGCGCTGAGTTCACCGAACGGGTAGCTCATCCCGCGGCACAGGTCCAGGGCCGTTTCCAGATATAGCTGGGCTTCGCCGATGTTTGCGGCTTGAAGGTGAAAGGTGCCGAGACTCAGCGCGACAGAGGCCTCAACCTGCTTGTCCTGTGAGGCCTGGGCCGCGGTGTAGGCCGAGCCGAGCATCTTGATGGCGCGTGGATTGTCGCCGTCGAGATGGTGCGTCCGGGCCAGGTTGTGCAGGAGGGTCGCCTCGAGCTTGAAGTTCTGGCTGTTCTGATGCTGGAGCTTGTAGGCTCTGGAAAACGTCTTGACGGCCTCGCTGTACTGCGCGAGCGCGGACTGCGTGTTGCCGATGTTGATCAGGCACTGCACCTGTCCCAGAAAGTTGCCATCTTCCTGCCAGATCTGTAGGGACCGGTGCAGCAGGGCCACCGCGTCGCCGACTTCGCCCTGAATGTACCGGACGCCGGCGAGCTGGTTGAACGTGCCCGCCATGATGGCCCTGGACCCCAGGAAGGTGTGCCGGCCCGTGAGGTCCAGAGAGTGTTCGAGATGTTCGACCGACAGCTCGAGCAGGCCGATATTGAGAAAGATTTTGCCGAGTGCACTGTGGCTCTCGGCGAGGCCAGCCAGATCTCCGGCCGCTCCGAACAGCGCCAGGGCCTGCTCCATGCTGGTGCGGGCGCTGTGAAAATCAGAGGCCGCCATAAGTGCTTTTCCGGTCAGCAGCAGAGTCGGACCTGTCACCACGCCGTCGTCGGCCGCGCCTTCCAGGCTTTCACAGGCCCGCGCGAGCCGTAGGGCCTCTCTGGGGTCGGTCTCCAGCAGGGCGGTGGCCGCGTCCCGTAGATTCCTAAGCCGCGCATGATCCAGCCCGGAGGCGCTGGGCGCCTCCGGGCTGGTCGGGGGGGTTGGAGATGTGTCGGACACTTCAGCTCTCTTCTATCGAATAGTTTGACCCAGGAAGGCGGCGAGGTCGAGGCGGCCCTGGCCTAGTTGGCCAGCGTACGCGGCGTTGGCCTCGCCCGCGTAGATATTGCCGGCAGTCTGGGCCATCGCGCCTGTCAGGCTTCTGACAGGGACCTTGAGCTTTTCGCCCAGCGCCAGAGCCAGTCCGCCCGCCGTCATGGGAGCAGCCATGGAGGTACCGCTCCAGGAGGCCATGCGGCCGTCCGGGGCAGGAGCATAGACGTGCTCGCCTGGCCCGACGATTTCCAGCGCCGCGCCGTAGTTGGAGAACGACGACTTGAGGTCCTGCGGGTCGACACTCCCGACACTGAGCAGGTTGGCCGCGGCTTTGCCCTGGGCCGCGTTGGCGGCAGGGTAGGTGATGCGGCCTACGTTCTCGTTGCCAGCTGAGGCCACCACGAGCACGTCCTGGGCTGTGGCCCACTCGACGGCGTCCTGTACAGCCGGCGAATTCTCAGTGCTTCCCAGGCTCAGGTTGATGACCTGGGCACCCTTCTGCACAGCCCAGCGGATGGCTTGCGCGACGTTTGCCACGTCGCCTGAGCCGTCCGCGTCGAGGACCCGCAGGGGCATGATCTTGGCCTGGGGCGCTATCTGCAAGATGATTCCTGCCACGTTGGTGCCGTGGCCATAGGCGCCCTCGCCCGTTATGCCTTCTTCCTGCGGTACGTTGTCGCCGCCGGCGAAATCCTTCCAGGTCGAGGCGCCAGTCAGAGCTCCCTGAAAAGCTGGATGTTGCAGGTCGATGCCGGAGTCGATGACGGCTACGGTCACGCCCTTCCCAAGGTGCGGCGCGAGCTGCTGCGCGCGTTCCAGTTTGATCTGCTGCCACAGCGTGTTGTTCTGAGGAATAGGTGAGTATTGCCCGCCTGCCCAGATGGCGATGGACCCTCCGGCCCAGATGGCAATGGAGCCACCCGCCCAGATCGCGATAGAACCCCCGGCCCAAATGGCGATGGAGCCGTTGGCTATGGCTGTTATCTTCCCGCCGCCGCTGAACACGTCCTTGTTGGCTTCGACTTTCACTTTGCGGCCGCTCAGTGCGTTCAGTACGCCCGCGCTGCTCAGCTTCGGGTTGAAGCCGATCAGCGTATTGCAGTCGTTTGCCATCCGGGCTGCACAGCCCTCGTCGTTCCAAGCCAGGACCTCGCCCCCTACAGCCTGCGCCAGCGACTCGCGCGTGTCTCCGGCCTGAAGGGGTACGGAGACGACAGAGTCGTATCTCACCTGAGCTTGTGCGGGCGTGTTAGTGCTCGAGCAGGCGCTGAGGAGAGACAGGGTCAAAAGAGCGAACGCGGCCGGTACACGGTAGGTCATGCTGAAACCCCTTGCGAGAAAGACGAGGAGGAAAAGAGGAGAGGTCTCCCAGGATGCCAATAAAGCTCAACTTAAGATGTATCACAAAATCCTTTCATCCTCTGCTTAAAATTTTGGTTCTGGTCCAGACATTCTGAACGTATTCCGGGAGAGGTTGGCTATGGGATAGCTCACAGAATGCCCGCGTTTGCATAGGGTGAATAAGGAGTGAATGGGGTGCGGGTGTGTTTGTCCTGAAGTCGCCTTTTTCAGAGGTCGCTGAGGCTCTCGGCGGCAGAAGGTTGCGGTTGAGTATTCCAGGTGCCTTCTTTTGATATCGCGTGGAAGGCTGGAGGGTTGTGGATGTTTCAAACTGTTGCGGTCCCACGCAATCTCAGATCACCTGGATTGTCAATTCTGATTTAACTAAGATTGCTTAGATAAACTGATTATAGGATGACAGTCGCCATCTCTGCCATCACCCGCTTGAGCACAGGCGCCACGATTCGTCCACCTAGTGATCCCAAATCCGGTTCAGCCGCCTTATGACCCTGACTCAATGACAGAGCTCTGGGACGGGTGTTCAACCGCCTGCCAACATTGCAGAAGACGTCCTGCGCTTCTGGCGTGTACGCCGCCGCGATAGAGGCTTGACAAGCTCCTAGATACTTGTGTAGGTGCAGGGACTCTCTTGCTGTTTGGATCTGTCTGGCGCATCCCCGGGTATTGTGAGTTCTAGATGTCCGCCCGCCGAGTCGCCACACAAGGTGATCGTCTCCGCTCACTCCTTCCCTGTGGATGGAGGTGTGCTGTTGAAGGGAGTTGGGAAGAGCTGCTGCCCGTTGATACGTCTGGTTCCGCTTGATCACGTCGTCGTCGTGTTGACTTCTGAGGGCAGCTGTCATCAGTTGTGGTTAGATGTCCAGCGGCAGTGTGTTGAGGCGCATGGCTAGGCCTGGCTGGGTGCCCGCCGGTCTCATCCTGTGCTCTGAGCGATGGCCCGCCCGGCTGTGTGTCCGTTGAAGATGCACTCGCCCAGGAAAGTTCCCTCTAGTGACCGGTAGCCATGAACGCCGCCGCCTCTGAAGCCCGCCATATCCTCCGCTGCGTACGATTCAGGCAGGGGCTGCCCGCCTTGGTCCAGTACCCATCTCTGCAAATCCGTCTCCAGATGGACAGGCGTTTCCATTGAGCGTCGTCCTGAGCGAATGGCAGTGTGCCAACGGATCTTTCCTGCTATCTGTTCTCGATGCAAATAGCCTGTGTGTTGCTATGGGTCTGTAGACTTTTGCCCTGATGTGGAAGGGGAAAGTTTGAAGCTTGCTGTTGGCGACCTTATCCACTGTGTCCAGCCGAAGTAAGTGGCGTTGACTTGGTGTCGATGGATACAACTATTGCAGGCCAGTTGACTTACGATTCTATAAAAATATACAGTTTTATATGATAATTAATCTTACTATCTAGCTGCCCTTGCTGTAAAAACCACTAGTCACTTGACCTAGAATTCTAGCTTATTTTGACCAAGCTTCCGCACAGGCAGAAGCTTACTAAAGAAGATTCTCCTAATAAGTCTCTGTTGCACTTGACTGTTTTTTTAATTCTGTCATACATGCCCTCATCTACCCGACCTCCTAAATCGGTCTTTATATCTAAATCATATAAATTTAGATATAAATTCAGAATAGGATTATTGCTGGCCGGGATATGTTCAGCCAGCAATAACTCAGGCCTTCACTCCTCCACTTGTCACACCCTGAACATAAGAACGCATCAGGAAAAGAAACAGCACGACCAGGGGCAAAGCAGAGAGGACATACGAAGCCATCAAGGCACCGTAATTAGGGGTCGAGCCCGTCGCCGCGCCACCACCCTGAAAACCGACAAGCGCAACAGGAACAGTCCGGTGGACCTCATCCAGAACTAGCGAAGGGAGAAGAAAATCGTTCCAGACCGGTACCAGGCGGATAATGCTCACACTCACCAGAATCGGCAGACTAAGGGGCAGCACTATCGAACGCAACAAAGCCCAGTGGCCGGCGCCGTCAAGACGCGCCGCTTCGAGCATGTCACGCGGCATCGCCCGGAAAGCGGCGTACAACACCAAAATGGCAAACGGTTGCCCTGCGGCCACCGTAGGAAGAATGATTGCCAGATAGTTACTCGGCAAGGTCAGAGATTTGATCTGCACATACAGCGGAATCAGGGTCAGAAAATCCGGCACCAGAAGCAGGGCAAAAATCAGACCGAACAACAGACGGCGCCCAGGAAAATCAATCAGTGCCAACGCATAGGCACTCAGGGCCGCGAAGATAACCGTCGCCAGCACACTGGACAGGGTCACGATCACCGAGTTGAACAACGGTCCTTTGATCTGTTCCCAGGCAAGCACATAGTTCTCCGGATGCAGAGTAGCCGGCAAATTCAGGAGATTCTCGGCATACTGTACTGGACTTTTGAGCGAGTTCACCAAACTGAAATACACCGGGAACAACGAGAGAAGCGCCAGCACCAGCAATATCGCGTTTCGCACAAGCTCGCCCGCAGTCAAGGAACGGCGACTCATGAACGCTCCCGACCAATCAACCGCGAAGCACCGGTCAGGACAATCACGACCAGCATCAGCAGAACAGCAATAGCCATCGCGTAACCGTACTCACCGTTGCGGGTCGCTGTGTTGTACATCAGCAGAGCCGGCACAGTCGTCGCGTAGCCGGGCCCACCCGAGGTCAGAACCAGCGGACTGATGAAATACTGCACGTTACCGATAATCGACAACAGAACGATCAGACCAAGCTGCGGCTTAAGCAGGGGCAGGTCAAGATACAGAACCCGTCGCCACCCCGTCGCCCCATCAATCTTGCCTGCCTCGAACACCTCCGTCCCGATGTTCTGAAGTCCCGAATAGAGCAGCAGCAGAAAAAACACATCGACATACGGGAACCCCAGGAAAATCAGGCTGTAGAGCGCGGTCGACGGATCGCTGAGCCAGTCATGCCGCCAGGCACCCAAGCCCACGCTACTCAGCACTGTATTGATCAGACCGTCACTCCGGAAGAACGTCCCCCACATGAGCAGCAGCACGAGCGAAGGCACCACAATGGGCACCACGAACAGACTCCGCCACGCATACTGACGCCGCTCACCACGCAGATTGAAGATCAGCTCGGCGATCAGGAGAGGCGGAATGACGGCCAACAGCAAGCCCAGCACCACCCAGATACCGGCATTGAGCGCCGCCTGACCCATCACCGGGTCGGTCAAGGCCCGCTGGAAATTTTCCAGGCCCGTAAAAGTCGGAACGTTCAATCCGTCCCAGTCGGTAAAGGCCCGCGTGATGGCCGTATAGGCAGGAACATAGGAGAAATAGGCCATAAGCACAACGCTCGGCAGAACAAACAGATAGGCCGGCCACCCCTCGCGCAGCCGCCGCAGAGGCCGCTGGGGTGCACGCAGAACAGGCGAGACGACCGGAGAGGGCAGGTCACCCTGAGAGGAAGTGGTCATAAGCTGCGCCTCCAGAAGAAGAGCGTGAGAAAAACGTCGCCTGGCTGTTCACCATGCAGCGACGTTTTCCCTAGTCGGGACCAGAACTGGCAATCAGGAAGTGACACAGGTGGACCAGCCCTCAGAAACACCCAGGTCACCTCCGGTGATCTCACTTGTACTTGGAGAAATCGACCTTGTTCTTGCGGGCGTAATCGTTGGCCGACTTATCGAGCAAAGTCTGTACCTGCGTCTTGGCCTGATCGATCGTAATATTCCCGGCCAGATACAGGCCGAAGATACGCTGCATGTCAGTCCAGCCCAAACCCGGCGCGGCGCTGCCTACGTTCAGCTCCAAGCGCGGCTTGGTCGCCTGCTGCTTGAACGGCGTACTATCGAAACTCGCAGAGAGCGGCGCGTTCACGCCCGGCCAGGTGGGCACATAGGTTGCGTTCTCCGCGATGATGCGCTGCACATTCTTCGGGGTGCCGAAATACCGCATCCAGTCGAGGACCGCCGCACTCTTCCCCGTCTCACGCATAGTCTTGTTGGCGAGCGGCGTGCTGATAGCGTACTGGAACGACCCATTGCCCCCCACCGAGTTGGCGACGTAGGTTCCGGTCGCATAGGGGCTCTGGGCCTTGGTGAGCGTCGGAAAGTTGAAGGCACCGACCGCAAACTTGGCGCCCAGGTCCTGCAGACCCCGGATCGAGTAGCTGCCCTCGAAGATCATCGCCGATTTGCCACCCACGAAATCCTGATTGAAGGCGTCGTAGTTCTTGGAAGCGTCGAGGGTCAGGTAGTCGCGGGGCCAGGTATCGGTCAGTTGCTTGAAGGTCGGCCACCACGACATGAAGCGCGGGTCCTTGGGGCTGAGGATGCCCTTGTTGATGGCGACCGCCTCATCCAGACCCGACTGCCCCGGCTGCCCATCAAAGCGGGTCAACCGCGCAAAGTCCTTGCCGTAAAAATCAGTGACGAAGAAGTTGCCCCACCACGGATACGAAGGGACCTGATGGAAGGGATTGATACCGGCCGCCTTGAGCTTCTTCGAAACCGCAAGAAGTTCGGGCCAGGAGGTAGGCGGCTTGGCAATGCCGGCCTTCTTGAACAGATCCTTGTTGTAGAAAATCGTGAAAGCCACGTTGTCGGCACTCAGAACGTAGACCGATCCGTTGGGCGCACGGTTCTCGGCGACCTGGGTCTTATTCATCACGTCCTGCCAAGCCTTGTTCCCCGGAATATAGGGATTGGGCTGGGCAAAGGCCGGCGAGAGATCAGACGCGACGCCCTTGGGCAGCGTGCTGTTCAGGCTGCTCGACTGCGCCCAGTAGACGTCGAACAGCTCACCAGCCGCCGCCTTCACGCGCACGTTGGTGTCGTTGTCGGGAATAGGTGTCGTACTGAACTTGATCTGAATTCCAGGATTGGCCTTCTGGTATTCGTCGGCGATCTGCTGAAAGGCCTTGAGGGGTTTGGCCGCGTCGGGCCAGTTGGGGGTGTACTCCTGCACGTACATAGTGATGGTGCCCTTCCAGGCACCGGGAGCAGCGTTGGCGGAACCGAGCAGTGCAGCGCCGAGCAACGACACGCTCAACAGGACTTTCTTTTGCTTCATGTGAAGACCTCCCAGGTCGTCGGAAGAGACACATTACAAAATGTGAAGAACCGCAACTGCCTGATTTGTTACGGGACAGAATCAGCCAGAGTAAGGAGAACTGCGGAAGAGCTGGAGCTTGAACGGTTTAAAGTGTAGGCTGACCCAGCCAGGGCAGACTGAGGGGAGAGACTGTAGATTCACCCACGCGACAGGCGATGCTTCTCTGGTGCTCCTTAAGGAGGGACCGAGTCTGACGTCACAGCAGCTTGTCCGGAGATTGCGGCCGGAGCCAGAATGTGTGGACCTCTCCCCTCTTAGACTCGGCGTCATGGCAGGGCCCGTCACCCCCGAGCGGGGCATTGAGGAGATGTTGCGCGAGTTCCAGGGCTACGTCCTGGCCTACCGGCTGCGCACCGCCGTGGGGGGCCGTCTTCGGCCGCCCGGCGAGACCCTGAGCCTCAGCGAGTACGCCGGGCGCCGCCTGCAACGGCAGGGGCTGGCACGCGACCTCGTGAAAAAAGGGATCCGGCATGAGGAGATGCGGCTGCTCGACCGACTGTCGGACGAACTGATGTTCGGCTTCTGGCTCAACCCGGCCGAGGTCTCGGCGTTTCTGAGTGCGGCGCTCCGGCACGGCGCGCATCCGGCCATTGGCGACCCCGACGCTTTCGCTTCTCTCTTGACTCCCAGCGAGCAGGCTCGCCTGGGCGACCTGGGAGTCAAGCTGGTGTGCACGCATCACCTCACCTGCCTCACACTGGCGGCGCCCATCCAGGACCCTCACGCCCTGGCCCGCGTGTGGGAGCGGATCGAGGCGACCGTGCCGCCCCTATTCATCGACGAACTGGCCCGCGCTGGGCAGTTGAACCGACCATAGACCCGGCAGAGCGTAGCGGCGAGGCATAGTCTGCTGAGCATGTCAGCCGAACTGCAAGTCCCGGAAACCACGGCCAGAGTACTGGAGCGCGCCGTAGACGCCGGCCTGAGCGGCGCAGCCCTGGGCATGGTCGACCGCTCGGGCGCGCGCGGCACGCTGGTGCTGGGCCACGCTCAGACTCAGGGGGAATGCCGGCCCCTGGACGCCGGGATGTGGTGGGATCTCGCCAGCCTGACCAAACCGCTGTTCACGGCCCGGCAGGTGCTGCGCGCCGCCGCCGAGGGTCGGCTCGACCCGGACGACGCGCTGAGCCGCTTTCTGCCCGAACTCGCCTGGATGCAGGACACGGCGCTGCGGGAACGCACGCTACGCCAGCTGCTGAGCCATACGGCAGGCCTGCCGGCCTGGGCGCCGCTGTACACCTGGGGCGACGCGGCCCTCATCCGCGCGCGGCTGTTACAGGAGGCGTGGCCGCTGGGCCCCGTGGGCCCGGTCGTCTACTCAGACCTGGGCTACCTGCTGCTGGGGCAGGTGCTGGAGCGGGTCTACGGACAGCCCCTGCGCGATTTCAGACTGGAGGACGGCCTGACCTTCTCACCGGAGCCGGGGCGCAGCGTGGCGACCGAGGTCTGTGCGTGGCGGGAGCGTCTGCTGCGCGGCGAAACCCACGACGAGAACGCCGGAGCATTGGGCGGCGCCGCAGGACACGCGGGACTGTTCGGCACCCTGGACGGCGTGCTGAATCAGGCGCAGAAGCTCCTCAGTGGCGGCTGGCTGTCCCCAGTAGCACAGGCCGCCGCACTGCGCCCGGAAGCGCCTGGGCGCACCCTCGCCTTCGTAGGCATGGTCCCCGGCTGGAGCGGAGGCGGCCTGTGCGGACCACGCGCCTACGGCCATACGGGCTTTACTGGTACGGGCCTGTGGGTCGAACCGGACGCAGGACTCGCCTGGACCCTGCTGACCAATCGGGTCCACCCCTCGCGCCACGGCAGCACCGACATTCAGGCGCTACGCCGGGCCGTAGGCAACACCCTGTTGGCCGCGCAACACTGAGCAGGCCCGGCCACGCTTGCACCTTCCGTATCCGGCGTGCTAGGTTCTTGCCTGCGCCCGAGAAGGCCACATGGGGCGATGTAGCTCAGCTGGTTAGAGCGAACGACTCATAATCGTTAGGTCCCCGGTTCAAGTCCGGGCATCGCCACCAAGAACCCCCGTCCAGTACGGGGGATTTTTGTTTTTCCGTTTGTCATTCCCCAAGATTGTCGGCACGCCTGTCGGAGCACATTTTGTCTGGGAAGGCCATGAAATGAGACGATGGCTGATCGGGGGAGAAGCCAATACCCCAAGCCGACTGAAAGTTTCAGGAGTCAGGAAGAGCTCGACTCCACTTCACTGCACAGGCCAACTAACTTGCGGCAACTTCCTGATCCTTACCGACCAGGGCGCACAGACTCCTCCGTCCTCCCTGGCCTCTACCGCAACACCTTCAGGCCCGACAGATTCTGCTCGATCCAGGCGACGACCGGCCGGATCTGCCGTTCCATCTCCTCGGCGTCGGTCGTCACACTGCCGTCATTGAGGTAGGTATACGCAAAGGCCCGGCCGTCCGCTGTCTCGACGTAGCCGGTGAGTGTCAGGATGCCCCAGCCACTGCCCGCCTTCGCGGCCCAGTAGGTGGTTTTGAGTTTCGGCGCTGCGGGCCGGCAACATCCGGCCGACATGATGTCCCGGAGCACCGCACGGGTCGCCGGCCGGAGCGACTGACCCGGCAGGGTGCGGGCCATGAGGTCTGTGTAAGCCCGCGCGGTGCTGGTGTTCTGAAGGTTGACCTCCATATCGGGAGCATAGGCCGGGCCGTGGAAATACAGGTCCAGCTGACGCTCGACTTCCGGACCCGTCCGCTTCTGCGACGCGGCGATCAGACTCTGGGCGGTCTGGAGGCGCTGGTCGAAGGGCTGCGCGCCGTAGAGACGGGCTCCGGCGGCTGTCTCCGGGGTCATGACAGCCGGAATCAGACCGGCCTGAGCAGCCCACCAGGCCTTGGTGGTGAGTAGCACCGAGGTACAGGGGCTGTCCTGGCGAACCTCGCGCGCCAGCCGCTCGGGGCCGTAGGCGAGATGCAGGAGATCCGAGGCCGTGTTATCACTCAGGAAAATTGCGCGTCGGGCCAGCACCTGCAGGCTGTTGGCCCCAGCCGGGTAAGCCTCGATGCTGCGGTTGGCCGCCGTGGTGGTGAACTGGGTGTTCAGGCGGAGTCTGCCCGCATCGACGTCGCGCAGGGCCCTCTGCACGACAAGGGGTTTGAAGAGACTGGCCAGGGGCTGCACGTCGTCGGGACGGCCCAGAAACACGGCCCGGATGGGAGTCAGGGTTTTGGGTTGGTACTCGGCCGCGTAGAAGTTGACCCGTCCGGTGACGCCCGCAGGCAGGGGAAGACCCGTGGGCGAGATGGGCACCGCACTATCCATTGGGCGAGCCACACAGGTGGGAGCCGCACCAGCTGTGGACAAGGGGACAGGCACCATAGCAAGCGCTCTCGCCGAGCCCAGAAGGGCAAGGGCGAGAAAGGCAGAACAGGAGAGTGCAGGCGAAGGCATGGCAGAACAACGGTCGCAGGTGGAGAAAAAAGAGTCAAGCCCGCCCAGTCCGCGCTGAGGGCGGGCGACCCCGCCGAGGAACTCAGTCCGGCAGAGGGCCAACACCCACGTTCACGTAGGAAGGTTGACCTCGACATCCAGTCGAGCAGGGTCTACGCCTGACAGGCTCAGCCGCCTAGACCGCGCTGCGCCACCCTCCGGAAGTGCAGAAGCTCCTTGCTGTCGGGAAAGGTATTCAGGGCCAGGCGGGTATAGCGCAGGGTCTTGCTGTGGTGGCCAGCCTTCGTCCAGGCCTCGAACGCTTCCTGGCGGTACAGGAAATACAGCCGGGGCACCCCCAGCGCCACCGCGCGGTCGAAGTTGGCGGCGGCCGCCGTCACGTTGCCCAGACGTAAGTTGGCCTTGCCCAGACCCCACCAAGCGTAGGGATCGCCGGGCTGGGCCCTGGCCCGCGCCTCGGTCACGCGCTTGAGCCGCGCCCAGTTCGTCGCAGCGCGCACGTCCTGGCCCAGCACGGCCTGCACGTCACGCTCCTTGCTCGCCGGGTAGGCCACGAGGTACTCGCCGTTGTAGAAGTGCCACAGCTCCGTGAACTGCGCCTCGCTGAGCCACAGCGCTGGCCCCAGCAGCGGGTCGCTGACCAGGAACCGCCCGGCGCGGTAGCCGTACACCGTGCGGAAGTGCGCGACATTGCTGCCCGCCCTCAGGCGTTGCTGCACGACCACCGGCAACCCGCGCGACACCAGCTCGCGGACGAGCGCCGGGGTCCCTGCCGAGCGGATCATGCTGCGCAGGCCGAAGCGCCCCAGGTACGCCGCGAGTTCCAGACTGGTCACCTGCGGGTCACCGGGAAAGTCCTTGAGGGCCGAGGCCGCGTGCGCCTGGGTCACGCGGGTGCCGTGGTAACCCAGGACGGTCAGGGCCGTCACGGGTCCGCAGTTGTCCGGCCCCTGACGTTCGTAGCGAATATTGCTGAGCGTGAAGCTGGCCGGCGCCGCTGCCGCGCCGTTCCCCGGCAACGCGCCGAGCAGAAGGGCCAGGGCGACGAAAGCCGCAGGAGTCCGGCGAGCAGGCAGGGAAGTCATGATCCACTGTGAGGCCAGCAGTGCGGCGGGGGACACGGGCAGGGCTTGAGCTGGCCTTTCGGATCAACGTACGGAGCCCCGAAGAGCTGGCACCCGAAAGGTGTGCCGGACAATCGGGCAGCGTCTCCATTGAGCATCAGAGCCGGACGGGGGCGCTACCGGCCACAGGCTCTCCCTCCAGCGGCAAGCCACAGCTCAGTTGAGCAGGGTGCCCCGGATGCCCTGGGCGCAGGCCACACGGTGATGTACGGCCTGGACGTCGAGCACACCGTACTCGCACAGCCCGGCCGCGACCACCTGCACCTCCGCCCAGGCGCGCCGCAGCGCCGCGCGCGCCCGGCCCACCAAGACCTGCAGATAGGCGTCAAGCGTGGCGAGCTCCTCGGGTTCGGTCAGGGCCGCCTGCAGCAGCGCGCGGGGATCACGGCCGGAAATGGGCGGGCGCACCCCAAGAATTTCCGCCGCCGCGCCCTGGGCCAGCGCCGTCATGACGACCGCGTCGAGGAGGCCCCGGTTGTTCTGCAGGGCCCGCAGATCGGGTTCCAGCGCGTAATGCACGGCGGCGTCGGTCAGACTCACGGTCTCCAGGCGCAGCGGCGCACGCGCCCCCAGACAGGCCAGCACGGCCTCAGCGGCCAGCAACTGCGCCAGAATCTCAGCGCGGGGGAGGTGGAAGGGAACGGACTCGGTGCGCAGGGGGGTCTGGGTCATATACCTGAGTATCCTGATCGGATTAAGCCACGTGCAACGCCCTGCAATCGCAACCCGAACTACAAAGGAATACCGCCAAGGGCTCCGGCTCAGGACATGGCGCCTTTCCCGGACACGCTATGGTGCCGACGAATGTTCGGCAGCTCGGGAAGTCCACCGGTCACCTGGCCCCAGGGCCAGCGGTGGCTGCTGGTCGTCCTGACCCTGATCGCGTCGGTCGCCCACCTGGCGCGTAGCCCGCAGGCCGGGGGCCTGGGCCTGCCCGGCATCCTGCTGGTGCAGACGACCATTGATCCTGGGGCCCCGGCGGCGCCTCCCGCGCACCGACACTCGGCCGGCATGGACATGTCGGACCTGGGCGGCCCCGGCAATGGGGCCCAGGCTGAGGCTGGTCGGGCGCCCAAGCCGGCCGCTGCCTGGGCTCCGGAACTTGCCGACGCTGCGCCCAATGCCCCCCCACACCATGGCCATCACACGGACGCCCACTGCCCGTTCTGTCTGACTGCCGGTTTCGCCCTCGAGGCGCAGCCAGGCTTTTTCGTTGTTCGCGTGGTCCCGCATGTACTGCGGGCGGCCCTCTCGTGTCCCCAGCCCTTCCTGGCGGGCATCCGGCACGCGGACCCGCGTGCGCCGCCGCCGCCCCGGAACAGCCTGACGTCAGCCGACGCCTGATTCCGCCAGGTTCTCCAGACAGCCCCACCACCCTCAAACTCAGCGAGATATACGTCGGCCAGACTGCCCGCACCTCCCGGGGGCAGCTCGACGTCAGCCACAACGTTCGAGCCTCCCGGTCCTCCGGGACTGTCACGAGCACATAGAGCACGCCTATCGGCCCCGCAGGGCGGACCCCGCCCCACATCCTTCTTTTCATCTTCCGGAGACTCTCCCATGACCCAGTTCAAGATCCTGCTGCCCTTGTCGGCCGCTCTGCTGCTGTCCTTCGCCGCCGCCCACGCCACCGTCCGCACCGAGACCGGCCTGACGGAAAGCAAGGCCGGCGTCAGCGAGACCTACCGGCTGAACGTACCCACCGAGAAGGCCATCGCCACCACCCAGGTGCGCCTCGTCGTGCCGGCGGGCATGACCCTCACCCGGTTCCAGGTGCTTCCGGGCTTTACCCGCAGCGTACTCAGGAACGCCGACGGCCTCATCACCGAAGTCACCTGGCGTGGCCGCGTCGCGCCGGAGGAGTACGCCCGCTTCTTCTTCCAGGCCCGCAATCCCGCGCAGCCCGGCGAGGTGGCCTGGAAGGTCTACCAAACCTATGCCGACGGCAGCGTCGTCGCCTGGGACGACACCAATCCCGAGCAGGGGCCGGCCAGCAGAGTCACGATCAAGTAAGTCCGGGTGGGTGGACGACTGGCCCCGTGCGGCGTCCACCCTTCCTCTCTCCTGCCCCGAGGTATCCCATGAAGAAGATCTTTGCCCTGATCACCGCCCTGAGTCTGTCGGGCGCGCTGGCCCACACGGCCGTCACGTCTGTCACGCCCGCCCTGAACGCCAGTGTCTCCGCACCGAAGAGCGTGCAGCTCAAGTTCAGTGAGCCCGTCGAGCTACGCTTCAGCACCTTCCGGGTGATGGCTATGCCCGCCGGGATGACCGGGCAGGCGGCGGCGACGGCAGCCCTGGCCGAGAAGGCCGATTCCGCTAAAGTGGTCAGTCTCCCCCTGGAACGCGTCTCGCTCGCCGCTCAGCTCACCCTGCCGCTCAAGGCGAACCTGAAGGCCGGCAGCTACGTCGTCGCCTGGAAGATCCTGTCGGAAGACGGGCACCCCGTCACCGGCTTCAGCACCTTCAAGGTGCCGTGAGGGCCACATGACCGTACTGCTGGGCGGTCTGGGCTTCCTGGGCCTGACCCTGCTCCTGGGCGGCGTGCTCACCCGGCGCTGGTTGACGCCGGGAACACCGCCGCTGTGGGTCGTCGGGCTGGGCGCGGCGCTGCTGGCGCTGGGCTGGGGAGGGCAGGCCGCGCTGACCCTGAGCGTGCTGGGCATGACGGCCGCGCCCGACGTGCTCGCCTACCTGACCGACACCGGCACCGGCCGCAGCCTGCTGCTGGGGCTGATGGGCGCCGCGCTGGTCCTCGCCGCCGAACTGAGTGTCTGGCCCTGGGCGCTGTCGCTGGCCTGCGCGGCCCTCACCCTCTGGGGAGCGGCTGGCCTGGGACACGG
Source organism: Deinococcus sp. Leaf326 (assembly GCF_001424185.1). Lineage (NCBI taxonomy): Bacteria > Thermotogati > Deinococcota > Deinococci > Deinococcales > Deinococcaceae > Deinococcus > Deinococcus sp. Leaf326. The sequence continues at coordinate 377,022 of NZ_LMOM01000032.1, forward strand.
CGCGGGCCACGGCACCGGCGTCCGGCTGTCGCACGCCGTCCATGCAGGCGCGATGACGGTCTGGCTGGGCGGCGTGCTGGCCCTGCTGCTGAGCCGGCCCGCCACGGCGGCGCAGGCCCGGCGCTTCACGCCCGTCGCCCTGGGCAGTGTGGCCGTGCTGGCCGGCACCGGACTGTTCATGGCGGGGCAGCATCTCGTCTCGGTGGCGGAGTGGACGGGCACCCCCTACGGCCGGACCCTGCTCTTCAAACTCGCCTTGGTGGGGCTGACACTGCTGGCAGCAGTGCTCGTCCGACGGCGCTTTGCTCGGCAGGGTGACGTGCGGGTGGCGTTGGCCCGCGAGGCCCTGGTCCTGTTGGCGGTGGTCGGCATGACGGCCTCGCTGACGACGCAGTCTCCCCCCACGTCGACCGACCATCCGGGCGGCTCTGCACACGAAGGCTCCCTGCCCTGAACCGGTGCCGGATGACTTGCCAGGCGTGAACCGGCCAGCCCCCTGGTGATCCTCTTCTGCGTTTTCAGACGGACCGGGCAGGAATGCCCCAATCCGGCCGTCGGCGTCGGGCCGGTTCAGTCAGGGCCGTCACTTTGAGTGCGCGCAGACCAGCCCATTCCTTTTTGCCCAATATCTCCGCACGGGAGACGCAAAAACCCCCACCTGCGTGGGGGCCGGTCGAGACGCGACAATGTAGTTCGTCTCAGGGGACGGTAGGAGCAGGAGCCGGTGCGAGCAGGGTCTGGGCCTGCTAGAGATGCTGCTGAATGATGGGGCTCTGCCGGTCGGCCAGAGCCACGACGGCCGCGTCCTTCCCGGCCGCGCGCTCGTTCTGGATCAGGCTCAGGGTCAGCTGATGGGCCAGAACCTGTTCCTGCAGGAAAGCCGCGTCGAACGCCGCCGCATTCAGGCCGGAGAGCGCCGTTACCTTGAGCTGCAGTTCGGGAGGGAGCGCCTTGGGCAACAGGACTCCTCGGGCGAGGGCCAGCGCACTGACCTCATTTTGCGCCATGGCGTGATGCTCGATCAGCATCTGGGCGTAGGCCCGCACCGCCGGCGCCGTGGCCTTCGTCAGCGCCACCTCGGAGGACTGGATCTCAAACAGGTTGCTTCCGGTCACCGACTGCAGGAACAGTCCGTCGGCAGTGCCGGCGTTCGGCGCCGTCATCATGGGCGCGCAGGAGGCGAGAAGGGCTGGGACGAGCACCAGAGCAGCAAGTTTTCGCATGGTAGCCTCCTGAACCGGCCGGCGCGGGACGCCGCCGACCCTGTCCTGTCGTTCGCGGCCCAGTCTGCTCGACCCGGTGGCCTGCCCTGTGCTGGTGATCTCAAGGCCGGTTCACGGGAATCAGGCTCTATACATGCTGTACCCGTGACCGGCCTTAACGAATGGCCGGGCGTTCACCAGCGGTACGACGCGCTCCTGGGACGCTGCCGGACGCCGGGCAAGGAAACTTGCCGAAAGCCACACCCCCTGGCAGCAATCTGCGCTGACCACGGCCGAAGGGCAGAGTCCTACCGACATCCGCAGCGGTGAGGGCACCCTCCGGAACTCCAGCCGGCTCCGGTCACGAAGACGATGGAGTGGCCGATCTGCCGCGGTTTCTTGCCGAGGGCGGCCAGTGCTTTTCGGAACGGTGGAACCTGGACAGCGGGGATTCGCTCCAGAGCAGGTGACCCATACCCGGCCACGCCGAGCAGGATCACCCCACTTCCAAAGAGATGATCGACGACATCCATAAATAGATTACGGTTATCATCTAATCAATGTCAGGGATAGGGCGGTCAGTGCCCGCACACCTCCCAGCAGCGTCTTACCAGGAGGAACCATGCCCAGAGTGTCCAAAGCGCAGGCCGCCCGCAACCGGGAGCTCACCATCGAGGCGGCTGCCCGGCTGTTCCGCGAACACGGCGTCGACCATGTCTCGGTGCAGGACGTCATGTCCGCCGTCGGCCTGACGCACGGCGGGTTCTACCGCCAGTTCGAGTCCAAGGAGGCCCTGGTGGCCGAAGCCCTGCGCCACGCGTACACCTCCATGGCCGCCAGGATGGACGAGACGGAGGCTCGGGCGGGTGACCACCATGCCGCGCAGCTCGCCTACATCCGGGGCTACCTCTCCGCCTTTCACCGCGATCATCCCGGTCAGGGCTGCCCGACGGCCGGCCTCGTTCAGGACGTGGCCCGCACCGGCACGGCGGACGCCCGGAGCGCCCTGGCCGACGGCGTGACCGAGTTCGCCCAGTGGCTCGGCGGCGAGGACCAGGACGGGCTGGTCACGGCCTGCACCCTGTTCGGCGCGCTGCTGGTCGCCCGTGCCACCGAGGGAACGCCGCTCTCCAGCCAGGTGCTCGGACACGTCCGGACCGCGCTGACCCAGGACAGATGAACCGCTCGCCCGTTCTGACCGCGCCGCGCGAGTTGATGCCCAACTGCCGGTGGTCCGCGCCGGTGCCCCTGACGGATTTCGGAGCATGGATCCTCCGGGAGTCGGGACCGAACATCGCCAGTACTCCGGCGACGAGGCCTAGCACCTCGGCATCCCCGCCGTGAACTGAAGCTCCAGCCGTTGCAGAGCTCCGCGGTCTGAAACTCTGTCCCCCGCCAGCCCCTCTCCTTTTCCGCGCTGTCCAGGAGTCGTCATGAGTACAGGTGCGCCCAGCAGGTCTACTCTCCCGTTCGCTCCGCCCACCGCCGACGCGCTGGACCCTGGCCGCTGGCGCGTCCTCTCGGTCCTGCTGCTGGCCCTGTTCATGGTGCTGCTCGACAGCAGCATCGTGACCAACGGCCTGGCGACCCTGCAGCGCGATCTGGGCGCCAGCTCGACGCAGGCGCAGTTCGTGCTGACCAGCTACGCGCTGGCCTACGGCGTGCTGCTGATCACCGGGGGGCGCCTGGGCGATCTGTACGGCCGCCGCCGCATCTTCCTGCTGGGGCTGGGAGGCTTCACGCTGGCCTCGGCGCTCTGCGGTCTGGCGTGGTCGCCCACGTCCCTGATCGTGTTCCGGGTGGCGCAGGGCCTGACGGCGGCGCTGCTGTTTCCCCAGGTCGCCAGTTTCATCCAGGTCCTCTTTCCTCCGGCGGAGCGTCCCCGCGCCTTCGGACTTCAGGGGGCGGTGACCGGGCTGGGCATCATCGCCGGTCCCCTGCTGGGCGGCCTGATCATCGGCGCCGACCTGCTGGGCACGTCGTGGCGACCGATGTTCCTGGTCAATCTGCCGATCGGGTTGCTGGCGCTGTGGTGGGGGGTGCGGGCGCTGCCCGAATCCCGCTCCGTGCAGGCCAAGCGCCTGGACCTGCCCGGCGTCCTGCTGCTCACCCTCGCGCTGGTGGCTCTGATCTACCCTATTACCGAGGGGCGGGAGCGGGGCTGGCCCACCTGGATGCTGGCCCTGGCCGTGCTGAGCGCCGGGCTGCTGTGGGCCTTCGTTACCTATCAGCGCCGCCTGCTGCGGCAGGGAAAGACGCCGCTCGTCGAGCTGAGCATGTTCGCCGACCGGTCCTTCGCCGTCGGCGCCCTGATCGCCTTCGTGTTCCAGAGCAGCGTGCTGTCCTATTTCGTCGTCATGAGCCTGTTCTTCCAGTCGGGGCTGGGCTACCAGCCGGTACAGGCGGCGCTGCTCCTGATCAGTTACCAGGTGGCCATCGCGCTCGCCTCGCTCCTGTCGGCCCGGTTAGGCGCCCGGCTGGGCCGTTCCCTGCTCACGCTCGGGACCCTGCTCCTGATGGCCGGTCTGGCCGGCACGCTCATGATCCTGCGTTCGGAGGCGCTCCACTACCAGGGCTACGAACTCATTCCGGCGCTCCTGGTCGGCGGTATAGGCTTCGGCTGCGTAGTGGCGCCCCTTCAGACGATCATCCTCTCGCGGATCGCCCCCGTGTACGCTGGCAGCGCTTCTGGGGTACTGGCCACTGTGCAGCAGGTAGGCAGCGCCCTGGGCGTGGCGGTCATCGGCATCCTGCTGTTCGGTCAGCTGGGGGCAGGGGCAAGGGAGGCGGCCCTGCAGGTGCGGCCGGCCCTCACGCAGACCCTGACGGCACTCGACCTCCCCCTTCCGGCCGTTCAGGCGCTTACCCGGGGCTTCGAGCAATGCGTCTACACGCGCTTCAACCAGCCAGACCTCAACCAGGTACCTGCCCCCTGTGTTCCGGCGGCAGGCAGCGTGGCCGCACGGCCCGAGGTGCAGGCGGCTCTCGGGGCCGCGGAGACGGAGGCCCGGCGGCAAAATTTCCTGTCGGCGACCCTGGTCACCCTGCGCTTTCAGCTTCTGGCCTACGGAATCTGTTTCTTGCTGGTCTTCCTGCTGCCCCAGAAGAACCGCGCCTAGACCTCCACCGGGAGGTCGGGCAGGACGAGAGGAACGGCGCGGCGGCTGTTCCTCTCGCTTTTGACAGCTGACCCATACAGGTCAACGTTTCTTCCCGGACCCTGTTCCGGGGTTCTCTGGCCCAATAAAGTCCGGCGCGCCGGGCAGAGTGCCTCTACGAAGGAAGGACACACAGGGACCAGACTAACCAGACGCGACCCCTCTCCGGGGCAGACGGGTACTCCCCACTCTTTTTGTTACCGATCCTGGCGACAGACCCCTTCTCGTTCACGACTCTGAGCGTGCACAGATCTCCACCAGCGCCCCGCACACACCCCTCAGAGAACACAGATCCGGTTTCTTCCTTCCGACTTTGCCTGATACAGCGCCATGTCGGCCCGCTTCAGAATCTGGTCGGTCTCCCTGATGTCGCCCGCAACGACCACAGTCATTCCGAAACTCGCCGTGGTCTCGAGGTCGTCGTCGATATCCGCCCAGTCGACCTCTTCCAGGACGCGCCGAACCCGTTCGCACAGGCGATAGGCCTCCGGGGCCTCCACATCGCGCAACACCAGCAGGAACTCCTCGCCTCCCAGCCGGGCCAGAGAATCCTGGTCCCGCAGGGCCTGTTTCATGACTTCCGCCGCATGCACCAGAACGAGGTCACCGACGAGGTGGCCATAGGTATCGTTGATCTTCTTGAAGGAATCCAGGTCGACGATCACGACGGCGTGCACCGCGTCACTTTTTGGGTCCTGTTTCAGACTGTCCAGCCACTCCATGGCCTGGGTCCGGTTGGGCATTCCCGTCAGAGAATCCCGCCGGGCCGCCTCTGCGCTGACCCGGGCCCGGACTTCGGCTTCGTGCATCCTCTGTTCGACCTGCCGGGTCAGGGCGCGCTGCTGGTAGAAGTCGCGGTAGAGGTTTTCGAGGCCACGGGTCATGTCGCGCTGCACCTCGAAGGCCTCGCGGAAGCGGCCGGCATCGGCGTAGGCGTTCGCCAGGATCTCGCGTCCCCTCGCGATCAGGACTTCCCGGCCGGTCTGCTCGAACTGCTCCACGGCTATCCAGGCGTCCCGAATGGCCCCGGCCCAGTCTTCGAGAAAGCTCTGCACCAGGCTGCGCCGCAACGTCGCGTGGCCGAGGAACACGCTGTTCTCAGTCTCCCGGGCGTAGCTGACCCTCCTGTCGGCAATCTCCATCGCCTCCCGGCCGCTGCCCCGCCACAGGGCCTCCAGGGTCAGGGCGTCCAGAACGTCAAGGAGATGCAGAGGATCGCGCAATTTGTCGGGGCGAACCGAGATCTGCTTGAGCAGGCGAAGGGACCGGTAGATCTGGTCATCGGGGCCTATGACAGGGGGATCCCCCGAACGGTTCATAAGCATCTGGAGATAACTCATGGCGTAGTTGATATGGAAGGCCTGGAGAAGCTGAGCCGACTCGTCCTGATTCAGCTGTTCCCAGTAGGCCGACCGGCGGATATCTTCGAGAAGGCCCACCGCCTCGGCGTAGTGACCCCGGTCCGTCGCGTAATGGGCGGCGTTGACGTTCACGAGCGCTATGCCGCGTTCGTCCGAGACTTCACGGGCCAGCGCTTCGGCCTGCGCGAAATGATGCTTGACACTGAGATCGTCAAGCATCTCCATATGAATCAGGGCGAGGGCGACGTGGGCTTTGGCCTGCGTGGTCAGGTCGCCGGATTCACGCGCGAGCTCGAGACAGGCCAGCCCATGCGACAGGGCCGCCACGAGGTCGTTCAGGTCCAGGGTCAGGTAGACGGCTTCACGGTGAAGCAGGGCCAGTTCGATCCTATTGGCCTGGGGAGTCGTCAGGATGTCGTTCCGGATGACCTCGAGCGCCTCCCGCAGAGCCTTCGTGGTCGAGATGGTGATCATGCCCGGACCTGCCGGTCCTGGGCCATCATGGCCAGGAACACCTGAACCAGCCGGGGATCGAAATGCGCCCCGGCTCCCCTCGCCACTTCGGCCAGGGCGGCCTCGCGGGTCCAGGCCGCCTTGTAGGGCCGCTCCGAAATCAGGGCGTCGTACACGTCGACGATGCTGAAGACACGGGCCAGGAGAGGGATCGCCTCCCCCGCCAGACCGTCCGGGTACCCGCGGCCATCCCAGCGCTCGTGGTGATGCCGGACGATCTGCCGGATGGCCGGCGGCATGAGGGTCTCGTCCTGAAGCAGTTCGTCACCCACCTCCACATGGCGCTGCATGACAGCGCGTTCCTGCACAGTGAGCGCCCCCGGTTTCCGAAGGATGGCGTCTGGCACGGCAACCTTGCCGATGTCATGCAGGTAGGCACCCCACCGCAGGTACTGGAGGTCTTCCGGACCGAGCCGGAGCGTCTCCCCCAGCCGGAGGGCGAGCACCGTCACGCGGTCCGTGTGCCCCGAAACCTCGTCGTCGCGGTACTCCAGAACGCGCCCGAGGGTCTTGAGCGCCGCCTCCTGCATCTGCCGCAGATGCTCGATGTGCGTGATCCTCTCGGCGGCCCGCCCGATCCAGCCCGTGACGATCTCCAGGATCCTGAGGATCTCCGCCGCTTCCTGCGCGACCGGACCGGCGTTCGACAGGGTGACGATGCCTGCGACCTGCCCTCCCACCTTCAGGGGGGCCATGGACAGCACGCTCAACTCCAGCTCCTGAAAGTCACTCTTCAAGCTGAGGTCTGTCTGTCCAGACAGACTCAGGCTCCGCCCCGTCTCGGCGACCGTGTGGGCATGAACCCCGAACGCTGCGGAGACGTCGCTGATCCGCGTCTCCGTCACCCCCGAATCGCCCGACAAGATCGCCAGGTCTGCCGACAGTTCTCCGCAGTCCAGCAGGCCGAACTGGACCCCCAGGGCGCAGCCGCTCAGCTCCATGAGGGTGCCGAGGGCGCGCCGGTAGAGTTCCGGGACCTGCTCTATGGCGTCCAGTTCGGTCGACAGCTGTGCCAGCCGCTCGAAACGGTGGGTCGACCGCTGGGCTTCCTCAAGAGCGAGGAGGCGCGTGTAGGCCACGCCCGCAGCCTGACTCAGGAGTGTCAGCGCTTCCCGGTCCTCTTCACCCAGCCGCTCATAGGTGTTCGTCGTGTCGACGGACAGCACCCCGAAGGCCTGTCCATCCGGGCCGAGCAGGGGAACGCCCAGGTACATTCCGGGCTGCGGAGTGCCCGAAATGAACATGGCGTCCCTGCGCGGCCGCGCGTCATCCAGCAGCAGCGCCTGACCCGACTGGAACACCTGCCAGGCCAGCGAGGTTTCCGGCACGCTGGTCTGGCCGAGGGCCCGGTCGGCGAGGTGGCCCGCGGCCGCGACGATTTCCATGACCTGCAAGTTCGCGCGGTAGAGGGTCGCCAGGACGGTCGTGGCCCGCGTCGTGGTGAGGGCGAGTTCCACGCAGCGGGGAAAGACGTGCCGCGACGAGCGCGCCAGATGCACCAACGCTGCCGCGTCCAGCGCAGGTTTGGACGGAGGTCGCTGCAATGGGCTGGAAGTGAAGGTGTCCATGGAAGTCACGGCTGAGCGGCTAGAGACGATGCTACCGACATAGTTCTCAACATGGCAGTGAAAAGCTTGCTCATCTCTGACTTTTCACAGGATGTAGGCAACAAACCGTATGGTACCACCGTGAACAGGCCGCCCGAGAGGAATCGGCCAGCCCTTGAGCTCTACGGCTGTCTCCTCCGCCCAGCGTGAGGTCCCGGGTGGGTCCCCAGGCGCCTGGCCCCCACAGCCTGCCGTTCCTGGGCAGCGAGCCTGTGGGCCAAGACCCAGGGACGGCGCCCTAGACTTCTATGGGGCCGAACCGGCGCGGCGAGGTCGAGATCGCCAGCGACGCCACGGCGACGGCCTGCCGCAGGGCCAGGGGCAGGGGGGCGCCCTGAAGCAGGGCGTGCAGAAACGCCGCGTTCCAGGTGTCTCCCGCGCCCACGGTATCAATGACCTCCACACTCGGCGCGGCTACCCGGTGGGTCTCGCCGAGCTGTGCGGCCAGGACCCCCTGGGCCCCAAGTTTGACGGCTACCACGCCGCCGGGCCGAATCTGGCCGCTCAGGTCCTGCAACGCCAGTTCGGGGGTCGGCTGTCCCGTGAGGTGGAGGGCTTCGAGCTCGTTGATGAGCAGGTAGGTCATGTCGGGCAGCCAGGACCCCACCTCACGGCGAACGTCCCCAGTAAATCCCGTTTCGGGCCAGCCGAAGTCCAGGGCGCAGTGCGTTCCGGCGGCGCGAAGTTCACGGAGAATCCGGGGATAGTCCGGCCGCAGCGCAGGCGTCAGGAACGCGCCGGCCAACAGGGCGAGGCGGGCCGGGGGAAGGAGGGGCCGCACCGTGTCCCAGGACAACTCGCCGAGATGACCGAGGTAGGTGACGAAGCTGCGTTCACTGCCCGGATGGGTGAACGCCGCCGTCACGGAGGTCGGCGCGGCGGTCGGCTGCCAGCGCACGGCCCCTTCCGGCAACTGCTGCCTGAGCCACTGCCCCGGAAGATCGGCGCCCACGGTACTGACGGTCACGGCCCCGGTCCCGAGCGCGGCACACGCCAGCGCGGTATTGCCGGCGTTGCCCCCGACCCGCCACTCCAGGTGGGGCACCAGAACCTCGGTGCCTTCGGCCGGCCAGGTGACCAGGGGCCCGAGCACCAGATCGACATTGACATTGCCCAGGATCACGAGTGGGACCAGAGAGCTCATGGTGCCCGACTCCCATAGACGACGTCCAGACCCGCGAAGAGATCATCCAGCGGGTAGGCGGGCAGGGGGCCGCGCAGCCCGCCCAGACTGAACGTTTCACGTCTCAGCAGCGGCGCGAGCTGTTCCGGTGACAGGGTCCCCAGCGTACTCAGGGGCCCCGTCTGCGTGCGGTGAGCCGCCAGAGCCGCCCGCTTCCGGTCGGCGTAGGCCCGGACGTCGACCCAGGCGGCCACCGTTCCGTCACTGACCGCGTAGACCTCCGGGTCCAGCTGGCCCAGCACGCCGAGGCCCCGGCCACTCTGCAGGCCGCGCATCTCCGGCACGGTCTGGGCGACGTAGAAGAGGCGGCGGGGCGACGAAGGGCCGTGGCCGCTCCGGCTGAAGGCTCCGGTGGCCGCCCGGTGGGCCACCAGATGGTCCGGATGACCGTAGATGCCGTGCGGGTCGAAGGTCAGCAGCACCTGGGGCCGGACCCGATGAATGATGTCCAGCACCTTGGCTTCGGTCTCCAGGGGGTCGGCGTTGATACAGGCGAGGGGTTCGGTTCGCCGGAGCCTCTCGCCGCGCCCGCTGTCCTGATAGTCCAGGAACACGGGAGGCGAGATTCCCAGGAGGGCGCAGGCCTGCCGGAGCTCGCCCTCCCGCTGCGTACCCATGTCGGAAACTGCCAGGGCAGGGTCGGTATTTTTGCCGGCTTCGCCACGCGTGAGGCAGGCGACGGTCACGGCGGCCCCCCGGTCGGCGTACCGGGCCAGGGTGCCGCCGCAGCGCAGCGCTTCGTCATCGGGATGGGCGAAGACCGCCAGAAGGGAGGCCCGCATCCCCTAGCCCTTGAGTCCAGTCAGGACGATGCCGTCGATGATCTGCTTCTGGAAGATAGCGAAGACGATCAGCACCGGAATCACCGCGAGGCTGCTGGCCGCCATGATCAATCCCCACTGTGTCCCCGCCTCACCGTTGAAGAGGGCCGTCCCCACGGGAAGGGTGCGGAACTGGGGCTGCTGGATCACGATCAGGGGCCACAGGAAGGCGTTCCAGTTGCCCAGGAACGTGAAGATCCCCAGACTGGCCAGCGCCGGCCGGACCAGAGGCATGGCGATGCGTGTGAAGATGCCGAACTCGCCCATGCCGTCGATGCGCGCGGCTTCGAGCAGGTCGGTGGGCAGGCTCTCGAAAAACTGCCTCATCAGAAAGACGCCGAACGCGCTGATCAGGCCGGGAAACAGAATGGCGAAATAGGCTCCCGGCACGCTGCGGGTCAGCTGCAGGTCGCTCACGCCCACGAACCACGGAATGACGAGCATCTCGGTGGGAATCATCAGGGTGGAGAGAATGAGGAGAAAGATCAGGTTCTTTCCCGGAAAGTCGAATTTGGCGAGGGTATACCCGACGAGCGAATCGAAGAACAGGACACTGACGGTCGTCACAGACGCCACGAGCAGACTGTTGCCGAACCAGAGCAGGAATTTCGTCTCCGTCAGAACCTGCCGGTAATTGTCCAAGGTGGGCTGGGCGGGCAGGAATGTGAGGTTGAACAGTTCCTGAAAACTCTTGAGGCTGGTGAGCAGCATCCAGACGAACGGAAAGAGGGTGACGAGGATGCCCAGCGTCAGGACGACGTAGGCCAGCACCGTCTTCACCTCGACGCGGCGGCGGAGCGGAGCGCTGTGCGTCACAGGTCATGCCTCCTGGTCAGGAATTTCAGCTGAATCACCGTGATGATCAGGATGATCACGAACAGCACCACCGTGATGGCCGAGGCGTACCCCATCTGGAAGCGGCCGAACGCCATCTGGTAGATGTACAGCGCCACGGTCATGGTGCTGCCCAGCGGTCCGCCCTGGTCGGTGAAGTTGAGATTGACGACCTGCGTGAACAGTTGCAGGTAGGAGATGGTCCCCGTGACCACGCTGAAGACGATGGTCGGGTTGAGCAGCGGCAGGGTGATGCTCCAGAACGACTGCGTTCCACTGGCCCCGTCGATTTCCGCCGCCTCGTAGAAGGTGCGCGGGATGGCTGCCAGACCTGCCAGGAAGAGGACGATCTGAAAGCCGAGGTTCTGCCACACGACCAGCCCGGCCGTGGTCGCCAGGGCCTGACTCGGCGAGGTCAGAAAGGACTGGGGCTGAAGATGGAGCCAGACCAGGGCCGTGTTGACCGGGCCGAACTGCGGACTGAAGAGCCACTGCCAGACCCAGGCCGCCGCCACGATGGGCGTGACATATGGCGCGAAGTAGAGCGCCCGGTACAGGCCCCGCAGCGCCGTGACCCGGCTGAGCATGAGCGCCACCGCCAGACCCAGAATGATCTGCGCCGGCACGCCGATCACCGTATACAGCGCCGTGTTCTTCAGGGCCGTGACGAACTTCGCGTCGTTGGCCAGTTCGCGGTAGTTGTCCAGGCCGATGAATGGCTGCTGCTCCTTGAGGATGTTCCAGTCGAACAGACTCATCCGCAGCGACATCAGCGTCGGAACGAAGCGCACGATCAGAAAGAAGACCAGGGGCACGAGCAAGAAGGTGTAGGCGGTCCGGGTCTGGTGACGCTTGAGAGACCCGGGAGCGGGCACGCCCGCCCGCTCCCCGGAAGAGTTACTTATAGTAGCCATCCAGAATCTTCTGCTCGTCCTCGGCCGCCTTTTTCACGGCGCTCGCGGGCGACCCGCCCTGCAACAAGACCGTGTTGATGGCGTCGACCCACGCTTTGCGCTGACCGGCCTCGTCCACGAACAGGGTCGAGGAAGCGAACGGCAGGGCGTAGACGAACGGCCCGTACACCGGGTCCTTGCGCAGCGTGGGGTCGTTGGACAGTTTCTTGCTGGCCGGAATCTCGCCCACGCTGCGCAGCCACGTGCGCTGCGTCTCCTCGCTGGTCAGGAACTTGATGAACTTGACGGACGCCGCGAGCTTGTCGCCCTTGGCATTCTTGGTGATGCCGTTGACCCAGTAGGACCCGAAATTGCCGCGCACGTTGTTGTCCTTGAAGGTCGGGAGGGGCAGGACGCCCCAGTTGAACTTCGCTCCCTTCTCGATCGTGGTTGCCGCGAAGGACCCGTCGATGATCATGCCCACCTTGCCGGCGATGAAGGCGTCGCGGTAGCTGTTGTTGCCCGGAAAGAAGTTGGGCGTCCCGAGCTTGTACTTGGTCATCAGCTCGGTATAGAACGTCATGGCCTTGATGCCGGCGGGGCTGTCGTAGTTGACCTTCTTGCCGCCGTCCGCATAGGGCGTGCCGCCGTACTGCCGGACGAGCACTTCGCGGAGCATGTGGTAATCCTGCCCGTCGGGCTGAATGCCGAAGCCCAGTTGCGTGTAGCGGGGCGGCGCGCCCTTGACGATCTTCCGGCCGGCAGCGATGAAGTCCTCCCAGGTTCTGGGCGGCGTCAGGACCCCCGAGGCCTTGAACAGGTCCTTGTTGTAGAACACGGCCAGGGTGCGCACGGAGGTCGGCAGGGCGTAATACTTGCCGTTCATCTTGCTCGTCTTGATCATGGGCACGAACGTGCTCTCGACCGTACGGGTGGGGAAGTCTTTTTCCGGCAGCGGCTGCAGGTATCCGCTGTCGATGTACTGGGGCAGCCAGCCGTAGAACAGGTTGACCACGTCCGGACCCTGCCCCGCCGGCACGCTGGACGCGACCTTCTGGTTGTAGGCGTCGTAGGGAAAGGTCTCCTGCTTGATCTTGATGTCGGGGTTCTGGGCCTCGAACTTCTTGATCAGGTCGTTCATGGTGCTGACCTTGCTGGCGAAGTCATACTGCCAGTAGGTCAGCGTGACGGGCGCCGCGGAAGCGGAGAGGCTGAGGGCCAGGGCCAGCGTGAGCAGCTTGTTCATGGAAACTCCCTAGGGGGTGAGAGGGGGGATTACTGACCTAACGTTACACGGGGCCAGAGGTAGGGCAGGGCTTGTTTGCCTCCCCAGCTGAAGGCCGACCACGCCAGACCGCTCTGGCTGATGTTGGCGCCGACCCGGGCGTCGGGCGTATCGCCGTCGTACATCACGAGATTGAGACCGATGGTCTGGCCCGCCTTGGGCTGGGTCGGCATGGCGGCCCAGGGAATACGGAACTCGATGTCGTAGCCCCCGGCGACCTGTCTGGAGGCCACCTGCATGCCCGGCGCCGTCTCCTCCATCGGGCCCTGGTTGGCGTCCGCGTCCCGGAAGCCCCGGGCGCCGAACCCGGCCGTCGTACACGGGAACGCGGCGGCCATGAGGGTCGTAGAGGTGTCTCGGCTGCCGCCACTGGGGTCCACCGTCACCCCGATGGCGTCGGAGCGCAGCTGCGCCTTGACGTCGTCGGGGGCGATGTTGCAGGCCACCAGTTCGTCCTTGACGTTCAGGCCCACGTACAGGAACTGGTCGTCGTACCCGAGTCTGAAGGCCGCGCTCGCGTCGGCGGCCGAGTCCGGTTTCGTCCGCCACCACAGGTCGGCCGGCCCGACGGCCCCCACCGCCGCATTCGCCAGGTCGCTGAGGTCCCCGTCGATCTTCGGGGCCACCGCGAGGCGCGGAATGGTCAGGCTGGGAATCACGTAGGCACTGGCCGTGTCCTTGAACGCGCCGGCGCTCAGGGACACCGCCAGCAGGGCGCTGTGGCGGCCTTCGGGCAGGGCACTGGGGGCCACCCGCAGATCGACAGTCAGATCCTGACTCTCGCCCGGTTTCAGGCTATAGCTGGGGACGGAGGCGGCCGTGATCCCTGCCGGCAGCGTCAGGGCCAGCTGGCCGGTGGCGGGCTGCGCGCTGCGGTTGGTCACTGTGACCTTGACGGGCGTCGTGGCCCCCAGGACCAGCGGCAGACGGGTCGAGAGGTCTCCGATCACCCAGTCGGTGCCGGTTTCGCGCGCGAAGGCTTGGTAGCCGGCGATGTCGAAGGTCGGCGTGAAGGTCGCCACGACCGCCGGGACGGGCCGCACGAAGGTGCTCGTCCGGCCGGTGACGGGCTGGTCGCCGGTGCGGGCGGTATACGTCACCTGGACCGGCGTGCGCTGGGGCTCGGCGCCGAGCGGCGCGGTGATCCGGAATGTCATGTTGACCGTTTCTCCGGGAGCGACGGTCCGGGCGGCCGGCGCGGGAGCCACCTGCCAGCCCGCAGGCACCTGAAGAGCGAATTGCGTCTGGGTCAGCGGCACAGGGCCCGTATTCGTGAAGGACACCAGCACGTCCGAAGGCTGGCCGCTGCCGATGTCATAGCTCGCGGGTTTCGCGCTCAGACGCACAGTCAGCGGCGCGCCCGTCTGGGCCACGAACACACCGTCGAGCAGGGACGTTTCCTTCTGCGGAACGGGTACCCGGCTGCCCACGAGCATGAACGTTTCGGGGGGCGCCGTCTTGGCCGGCAGGGTACTGAAGGTGTCCCAGCCCTGGCTGCGGTAGTTGAACTGGGCGACGCTCTTGAGGTCCACGTACCGGACCCGCGCCGACCGCGAAATGTCGTCGGTGGGCACCGCGATGGTCGCGGCCTCGGCGGTGGGCGGGTAGTAGTACAGCTTCAGCGGCGTGAAGGGCGTGATGCCCTCCTTGGCCAGCTGCGGACAGTACTTGTCGTCGCCGGCGTAGTTGAACGCCAGGGTGGCCGCCCGGGCCGCCATCTGGTGCTGACCGTGCGTGCCGGGGCCCGGCCACATCGTGACGATCACCTCGGGGCGGCGCAGGCGGACCAGGCGCACGACGTCACACACGAAGTTCGGCCCCCCCCACTTCTTTTCCGTCTCCTCGGCCGACAGCGTGAAGTAGAAGTCCTGCAACCCCAGGAAGTGCGGACTGTCTACCCCCACCATGCTCAGCGAGCGCCGCTCCTCTTCTTCACGGATCAGCCCCAGCGCGCGTCCGATCTCGCGCCCGGTGGCGTTCCCGCCACCCTCGCCGCCCGTCAGCGTGATCACCGTGCCCTTGTACCCGCCGTCCAGAAGGTAGCGGGCGAGCGTACCGGAGACGCCGCCGTCGTCGTCCGGGTGCGCGCCGATGAACATCAGGTCGACGTCCATCAGGTCGGCGCCGCTCACCGTGCCGCCGTAACTCCCGGGGCCGGTCTGGGCACCGGCACACAGGAGACCACTGAGCAAAGCTGCCAGCATTCCTTTTTTCATACCTCTCCTCCTTCCAGAAAAAGCCGTGAGCGCGCGAAGCGCTGCGTGGCCTCGTCGTGACGTGCCGTATCGCGTTGCAGCCGGGTGTGGGCCTGAGCGAGCTGGGTGCGCATCGCCCCGGGCGCCGGACCTCCCAGGGTGGTGCGCCGGGCAATGAAGTCGGCCGGGTCGAGGGCCGAACGCAGCTCCTCTTCGCTGAGGACGACGCCCTGAGCCGCGAGGTCCTCCCGGGTGACGGTGTGCAGCGGCCGGTCCTGGGTATGCAGCTCGGCCAGCAGGGCCTTGATGCGGCTGTGGGCGTCGCGGAACCCGTGCCCGGAGGCGCGCGTGATGGCGTCCGCCAGCTCCGTGACCGCCGACTCGCCCTGCTGGGCCTCGCGCAGCCACAGGGCGCGGTTGAGATGCGGGGCCGTCAGGGACACCGTCATGAGTTCCACCCCCTCCCGGAATTCCTGCCACATGTGGTGCAGGGACGGCTGCATGTCGGGGCCCGGATCGTTGATGTCCCCGAACGGGACGTTGTGGCTGCTCAGAATGACGCTCTGGGTCATGCCGATGGCCTTGCTGAACTTGGTCCGGGCATGTTCGAGCGCCACGGGATTGCGTTTCTGGGGCATGACGCTGCTGCCCTGGACGAGGCCGTCGGGCAGTACGATCAGCCCGCGCGACGCCCAGAACAGCAGGTCGTACAGCACCCGGGACAGCGTCGTGGAGATGATGGTGATGATGCTGGCGAGCTCCACCTGCCAGTCGCTGGCGCTCACGGCGTCGTAGGTGTTCTCGATGGGCCGGTCGAACGCGAGGTAACTGGCCGTGAGTTCGCGGTCGATCGGAAAGCTGGTGCCCCCCAGGGCCACGGCGCCCATGGGGCTGAGATTGAGGCGGCCCAGCGCCCCGAACAGGCGTTCGGTGTCCCGCGCCAGATTGTTCTCCACGGCCGTCAGGTAGTGCGCGAAGGTGGTGGGCTGAGCCGGCTGGTGGTGGGTGTAGGCGACGATGACCGTCTCCACCTCCCGCCCGGCGAGGTCGAGCAGCGTCTGCCGCAGCTGGTGAACACGCCGGATGGCGCGCATCAGACGCTGGCGCGCACTGAGGCGGTAGATGGTCATGTCGAGGTCGTTGCGCGACAGGGCGGTCCGCAGGGCGCCGGCCGCCGCCGGGTCGCGCCGCACCAGGGTCTGATCGAGCGTGAAGAACACGTCCTCGATCCGGGGGTCGTAGGGCGGGAAGGGTTGACGCCGCAGGGCGCGCAGGTGCTCGGCGGCGGCGTGGGCATGTTCCACGCCGCAGGCCCCGAGCATCAGGGCGTG
This sequence comes from Deinococcus sp. Leaf326, assembly GCF_001424185.1. Taxonomy (NCBI): domain Bacteria; kingdom Thermotogati; phylum Deinococcota; class Deinococci; order Deinococcales; family Deinococcaceae; genus Deinococcus; species Deinococcus sp. Leaf326. The sequence goes on from NZ_LMOM01000032.1 coordinate 393,405, forward strand.
GGCGCTCAGGGCGTCGAACAGGTGCGGCAGCAGGTGTTCGCTGGCGTAGGTGTAGTCCGGCTCCAACACGGCACGCAGGTAGGTGTCATGCCACATGTTCTTCTCCAGGACTGCCCAGCAGCCGGTCGCGGGCGCGCTTCTGGGCACACAGCCCCGCACCGTGCAGCGCCGCGCGTGAGACGTGAGGTTCGGTCCCCAGCGTCACGGCCGGGGGCAGCAGACCCCGGAGCCGGCGCTCGAGAAGAGGCATCCGCCCGGGCCGCAGGCTCAAGACCAGATGTTCCAGGTCCAGCGTGTGCATCAGGGCGGCGAGCATGAAGGCCGTGGCGTCGAGGCGCTCGGTGTCGGGCAACTGTTCCAGCACTTCCCAGCCCGCCGCATTGTGGCCCGGCCAGGGCGAGCGCCCCAGTTCGCCGGCGCGGCCGTGAACCCCCCGGTACAGCTGGCCGCCCAGCATCAGGCCCAGCCCCGTTCCGCTGGGGCGTTCGATCAGGGCGGCGAAGTGGGTGTACTCCGGCGCGCGGGCGTGCAGCGCCAGAGTCACCAGGTTGGCGTCGTTCTCGAAGCGGAGGTCGAACGTCAATTCACGGGCCAGAACCCGGAGGCGGGGTACGTCCAGCCAGGGCAGGGCATTGGGCTCGCCCACCTGTCCCAGATCGTCGACCGGCGCCGGGAGACCGATCACCACCGACCGCAGCGGGCCGAAGGGGGGAGCTGCATGCAGCTCACGGATGAGACCGGCGGTAAGGGTCGTCAGGTCGTCGGGGCCGGTCTCCAACCGCAGGTGCTGCGGCTCCTGTAGCGCGAGCCCATGAACCTGAGCCCGGAGATGCGAAGACTGAAGGTCGATCGCCAGGACCGTGGCCAGAAGGGGATGCAGCTCAACCGCGCAGGGCACGCGGCCGGGGGTGGAACTCGTGCCCGCCGACAGTTGCACGGCGGCCTGTTCGACGAGGTCCTGCACGACGGCGTTCACGGTGACCTTGGACAGACCGGTCAGTTCGGCCAGATGAGGCCGTGTGAGACGGCCATGCTCAAAGAGGAGGGTAAGGATCTGACGGCGGTTGAGCTGCCGCAGGTGCTGGGGTTGACTCATCACCGACCTCAGTTAGGAAACTTTGTTTACTATCGTGCGAGCGTACACCTCCGGATGTGGAACATCAAGGGCTCATGAGCTTGACATGAAGGGCGCGGCCAAGCTTGGGGCTGCTCCAGGCGACGACCGGTCCCGAGTGCCCACGCAAGTTGACGAAGCCACCGGGCAACCAGTCAGTGCACTTCCAGTCCCGCAGGCGGCCTCTATCTCGCCTCTGAGGCAGATCCATGCCCCTCTACAGCCGGGCCTGCGCCTCGTGTAGCAGGCGGTAACGGCCGCCCCGGGCGAGCAGTTCAGTGTGGGTGCCCTGTTCGACGATGCCGGACTCGTCCACCACGACGATGCGGTCAGCGTTCTGGATGGTGGCGAGGCGGTGGGCGATGACCAGGGTGGTGCGCCCGCGCGACAGCTCGGTCAGCGAGGCCTGGATGGCGCGCTCGGTGGCGGTGTCGAGCGCCGAGGTCGCCTCGTCCAGAATCAGGATCGGCGGGTTCTTCAGGAACATGCGCGCAATCGCCAATCTCTGCTTCTGCCCGCCCGAGAGCTTCACGCCGCGCTCACCGATGAGGGTGTCGAGGCCCTGCGGCAGCAACTCGATGACTTCCTCCAGCCGCGCCCGGTGGGCCGCCTCCAGCACCTCGGCGTCGCTGGCGCCGAGACGGCCGTAGGCGATGTTCTCGCGCAGGGTGCCGCCGAACAGGAACACGTCCTGCTGCACCACCCCGATCTGGCCGCGCAGCGAGGCGAGCGTCAGGTCACGGACGTCCTGGCCGTCCACCGTGACGCGTCCGCCCGTGACCTCGTAGAAGCGGGGCAGCAGCGAGCACAGCGTGGTCTTGCCTGCCCCCGACGGCCCAACGAAGGCGACCGTCTCCCCCGCCCGAATGTCCAGCGAGACGTGGCTCAGGACCTCGCGGCCCACGCCGTAGCCGAAGGACACGTCCTGAAACCGGATGTCGCCGCGCAGGGGTGGGGCCGCCTGCGCGCCGGGGCGATCGTGGATGTCGGGGGCCGTATCCAGAAAGTCGAGGTAGCGCCGGAAGCCGGCCACGCCCTTGGGGTAGGTCTCGATCACCGAGTTGATCTTCTCGATGGGCCGGAAAAAGACGTTCACGAGGAGCAGGAAACCCACGAAACCCCCGGCGCTGAGGCTGCCCTGCAACACGAAATACGCCCCCGCGACCATCACGGTCATCTGCGTGAGGCGCATACTGAGGTAACTGAGCGAGGTGCTCGCCGCCATGATGCGGTAGGCCTCCAGCTTCGTCGAGCGGTAGCGCGCGTTGTCCCGGGCGAAGAGTTCGCGCTCGTGCGCCTCGTTGGCGAAGGCCTGCACGACCCGGATGCCGCCTACGTTCTCCTCGATCCGCACGTTGAAGTTGGCCACCGACTCGTAGAGCCGCCGCCAGGTGGCCGTCATGCGGTTGCCGTAGCGCGTCGTGACCCACAGCACCACGGGCACGATGATGGACGTCAGGACCGCGAGCCCCGGATGCACCGTGAACATGAGGGCGAAAGCGCCCAGCAGCGTCATGACGGCGATGAACAGGTCCTCGGGACCGTGGTGGGCGACCTCGCCGATCTCTTCGAGGTCCTTGGTGAGCCGCCCGACGAGTTGCCCAGTCTTGACGTTGTCGAAATAGCTGAACGGGAGCTTTTGCAGGTGCGCGAAAGCCTTTCGGCGCATCTCGGTCTCGATGTTGATGCCGAGCATGTGGCCCCAGTAGGTCACGACTGCCATCAGGGCGGTGTTCAGGACATACACGGCGATCAGGGCGGCGCCCGCCACGACGATGGTCCCCCACTGCCCCCCCGGCAGGAGGCGGTCGATGAAGACCTGCACCGCGATGGGAAAGCCCAGTTCGAGCAGGCCCGACAGCACCGCGCAGCCGAAATCGAGCAGAAAGAGACCGCGGTAGGGCGCGTAGTAGGCAAAGAATCTGGGCAGCAGGGGGTTCATGGGACGACCTCGGGGACGACGCTACGGCAAACGTAGAGGCAGGGGCGTGAGCTTTCAGGCACGTGGCAGGGCGCCCCGCCGGGAGAGCCAGCGGAGCGCCCTGCCGGGAGAAGGGTTCAGGAAGGGATGGCCGCTCCGGCGGCGCGTTTGGCGCGCAGCTCGCGTTCCTTGAGGGCCTCGGCGGCGTAGAAGGACCCGATGACGGCCACCACCGACGCCACCTGCAACACCACGCCCTCCCAGGTGCCGTGCAGCCCGAACCACAGGCCCATCCACGCCGGCAGGTCGAGGGGCAGCGGGTGCACCGGCAGCCAGCCGACGAGTTGCAGGGTGTGGACCGTGTTGCCGACCATGATCGCCAGCACCGCGCAGATCAGGGCGCCGGTCTGAACGAGCAGTTTTTTCATGGGCAGCCTGGCCTGGTAGCGGAACACGGCCGCGCCGACGCCCAGCACGGCCACCAGCCCTGCAGCCGTGCCGCCCAGCACCGCGCCCGCCCCGGCCTGAAGCACCAGCGACTGGAGGAACAGCACCGTCTCGAAGCCCTCGCGGTAGATGGACGTGAAGCCCAGCACCGCCAGCCCCCACCACTGCGCACGCGCGGCCGTGCGGGACTGTGAGCCGTGCGCCAGCTCGTGCTTGTGCTTCTGGAAGGACGCCATGCGGTCCGTCCAGTACACCTGATGGAAAAACCAGTTCATGATGACCAGCAGCACCCCGATGGCCACCACGCTGACCACGGCCTCCAGCTTCTCGCCGTAGCGGCCCAGCAAAGACAGGGCACCCTGCATGATCACCCAGGTCACGGCGGTCGCCGCGAAAGCCCCGGCAGCACCCAGCCACATGGGCCGGCGCAGCCGCACGGCGTCGCCCCGGCGCAGGCTGCCCATCAGGGCGGCGAGGATGAGCACGGCTTCGAGCCCCTCGCGGAACACGATGATGCCCGCGTTGGTGGCGACGGCGGCGGGCGCGACCTCGGTGCCCAGGATGCCCGCGACCTCCTTCAGGGTGGTCTGAAGTTCGGCGCGCGTCGTGCGGAAGTCGGCCAGCGGCGCGTGGTCACGGATCAGGGCGGCGAGGCCCTGGGGGTGTTGGCCGTTCCAGATCTGGTTTTCCAGCCGCGCCTTGAGGTCGGGGTTGAACACGGCGATGCGCGCCTCGGTGCCGCTTTCGAGCAGGGCGTAGGCGTCGAGGCGCGCGGTCTCGGCGGCCGCCCAGTCACCAGCCTGCGCGGCGGCCACCACCGCGTCAAGCTGAGTGCGTACCACGTCGAGATCGGCGCTGGCGTCGTGGGTCTTCCAGTCGGCCGGAAAGGCGGCGGCCAGCCGCGTGCCCAGCGTACCCACCTGCGCCGAGACGGCGTCCGGCGCCGGCACCGTGATCGCCAGGGCCTGCGGGGAGAGGGAGGTGTTCAGAGCGCCGAGGTCGCGCCCGAGCGCGCGGGCCGCCGCCTGGTCGCGCAGCAGCGGCGCGAGGTCGGCGTAGGCCATCACGGCGCCGTTCAGAAAGGTCCGGGCCTCGTTCACCTCGACCGGCTGGGTGACGACCGCGCCCGCACCACTGGCCTTGACGCCGCGCGCATACTCGACCGGTACGAGCGACAGGAAGCGCGTGGCCTGCGAAGCACGGGCCTGCACTTCACGGGCACTCAGGGGCGCGGCGCGGAAACCTTCGAGGGCGGCCGTGACGGCGCTCACCGAGCCGGGCAGCGCGGCGAACTGCCCGGTCAGGGCCGTCGCCGCCGCCTCTCCGCGCTGGCCGGCGTAGGCGGGGCGCAGCAACGCGAAGTAGCCCTGCGCCAGCGCCGCCTGCTCGGCCTCCAGGGTGCGGAACCCGCGTGCGCGCGAGGTCTGGAGGTCACGCAGGGCGCCCAGCAGGCGGGCCTGATACCCATCAAGCACGTCGCTGCGTATGGCGTTCAGGGCGTCCTGGGGCGTCGCCTTGCCCTGCGCGAGCGCCTCGACCGCCGCGGTCGCGTCGGCGTTCAGGCGGGTCAGGCTGCTCGCCACCCGGAACTCGCGGACGGCCAGCCAGTCGCGTGCAGCTCCCGCGTCTCCAGCGCGCAGGGCCGTCTCCAGGCCGGTATAGGCGCCGCGCAGCAGGGCGGTCCAGGCGGCGGCGCCCGCACGGCCCAGGGCGGGGGTGTCGCCGGCCTGCACGGCCCCGCCCGCCGCGTTCAGGGCCAGGTCCACCTCGCGGGTCGCCCCAGGGTCGGTCGCCGCCCAGGCGCCGCGCACCTCCGCGAAGGCGGCGCGCGCCTGCTCCACGAGCGCGGCGGCCGGGGCGCGGCCGAAGTCGAGTTCCAGCGCGGCGTCGGCCAGCCGGGCGCGCATTGTCTCGGCGGGGGTGGCTAGGTCGCGGGCCGCAGCGGCGGCCGTCTGGGACATTGCGGTCGGGGCGGCTGCAGACTGGGCGTGAGCGGGCTGTGCCAGACCCGTGCCCGCCCACAGCGCCGCCAGGGCGGGCGCGAGGGCCACCGGGACGCGGCCCGTCACTGGACCTTCACCCCCAGCAGCGCGGCCGCCTGGGTGATCCGGCCAGCGACCACGGTGGCGCGGTTCTGGGCCTCCTGTTGCAGCGCTTCGGCCTGTTCGGGGGTGTAGCGCCGCGTCTTCTCGCGGGCGACGAGGCGCTCGGCCAGTGCCGACAGATCGCGCAATCCCGCGGCGATCTGGCCGTCCAGGGCAGGATTCCGGGCCTTCACATCGGTGCTCAGGCCCCGGTACATCGCCTGCCAGGAGGCCACGTTGCCCACGAGATCGGACATGCGCGAGATCGCCACGAAATCCTTGCGGGTGCTCCGCGCGCCCAGCACGAAGGGGCTGGTCTTCCAGTCCTCAAAGAACACCGGCCCCACGGTCGGCACGTTGCCGACCAGCGCTCCGAACACGTCCTCGCGGGTGGGCGACCAGGCCGCCGCCGCTGCCTGGAGCGCGCGGCCCTGGGTATCGAGTTCGGCCGCCGCCGCCTTGAGGACGTTCGCGTCGGGGAGCTGCTCGCCGAACTCGGCCCGGCCGTTGCCGTTCAGGTCGAAGGGCACGCCGCTGCTGTAGGCCTTCACGGTGCCCCACAGCGCGCCCTCGTTTACGCCGAAGAGGTTGCCGGGCCGGGCGAGGACCCGGCCGCTGGGCAACTTGAGGTCGAAGGGGACCACGTCTTCTCCGCCCTCGGCAGCGCTCGTGCCGGCGTCCAGGATCACGTCGAAACGGCTGAGCGCCTCGACCCCCGCCACGATACCCTCAACGTCCTCGTACAGCGGACTGGCCTTCTGCCACCCGGCGCGGGCAGCGTTCAGGGCGGCCCGCACCGCCTGAGGCTGCGCGGCCAGTTTGCGGTAGTCGAAATTCGCCGCGCGCGCCAGCTCGTAGTAGCGGTCGGCGGCCGTACTCAGCGCCCGCGTGCCCTGGGTCATGCCGCTCAGGCGGCCGCCCAGGTAGGTCTTGACGCCGCTGAGGTCCGCCGCGCCGGCCTGCGAGAGGCTCCAGGCTCCCGCCAGGGTCACTGCCAGTTTCCAGATCCGTTTCATCTCTCAAGGTTGATTAATCCGACCCGGAAAGTCAACTTTTGCATATTGTCCCATTTTGAACTGACCCGCTGTCATTGTGACTCTCTCTGCTCTTTGTCCATCCCTCAAAGGTGCTCTCTGTCAATGAAACAACTGGAACCAGGCTGAACCCACTGGAATGCTCCCTGCCAAACATCGACAGGGAGCACCTTTTTGGATTCCGGCTATTCCGGCTTCTCCCCGACCTTCTGAAACCCTCTGGATTCGTTCCACTTTCTCTCCCCAAAGAATTACCTGTCAACGCCTCGCGGGCATCGGCCTAACGGTGCGCCCGCCCATTGAGGCGACCATCGTCACGGTGGAGAAGCTCAGCAGCTTCCTTCAGCGCAACCGCGAGATCCTGATTCCGCTCACGGCCGCCGTGGGGGCCGGTGCCGCTGCGTTCGGGGCGTATCGCCTGGGTGTCGCCACTGTCACCCTCGCCACGACCGTCTGGACGGCCGCGCAGACCGGTGCCGCCGCCGCAAGCGTGGCCCTCCGGGCGGCCCTGACTTTCCTCACCGGGCCGGTCGGGCTGGTCATCACGGCTATCACCCTGCTCGTGGGGGCGGGTGTCGCGCTGTACCGCAACTGGGACGAGGTCAAGGCGTTCGCGGAGAAGACGTGGGGCCGCATCAAGGAGATCGTGGCCGGGGCGCTGTCGGGCGCGTCTGAGTACCTCAAGGGTATCGACTGGAAAGACCTGGGCATGAACGTGGTGCAGGGCCTCATCAACGGCATCCTCGCCGGGCCGCGCCTGGTTCTCGCCGCTGCCCGCAACCTGGGGAGCGCGGTCATCAACGGGATCAAGGACGTCCTCAACATCCAGTCCCCCTCTCGCGTCATGAAGGAACTGGGCGAGTTCACCTCGGCCGGGTTCGTGCAGGGGATTGAATCGACCCGCCCGAACGTCCTGAAGGCGGCCCAGGCGACGGCCAAAGGGTTCCTCGATGCGTTCGCCGACCTGAAGGCCGAGCGCGCCGTTGGGAACGTGGACCTCTCGGCCTACACCTCCACCCTTGAATCGGCCGCCTCGCAGTTGCGCGCGCAACTAAAGACCGTCAAGGAGGGCACCCCGGCCTATACCGAGTGGTTAAAGGCCCTGGGTGCCGTCACGACCGAGCTGGACAGCCTGAAGGGCAAGAGCAGCGGGGCGCAGACCAGTGCCAAGCAACTGGCCGACGAACTGACCCGCAACCGCAAGCAGATCGAGCAGGGCGAGGTCATGGAGCGGTACGTGGCGGGCCTGCGCTCGGCGACCTCGGCGCAGCTGGCCACCGCTCTCGCAACTGCACGCGCGGGCGGTGAAACCGAGCGCTACAACGCCATCCGCGAAGAGCAGCGCCGGCGCGAGGACGGCGTGACCCAGGACCCAGGACCGCGCCACCGACGCAGCCAAACGTGCCTCTCAGCAGCTCGCGGACAACCGTGCCCAGATTGCCGCTGGGGAGGCTCAGGAGCGGTACGTCAAGGGGCTGCGCTCGGCCACCGATGCCCAGCTCGCCACGGCGCTGGCCACCGCCCGCAGTGCTGGGGAAACCGAGCGGTATAACGCTATCCGGAACGAGCAGACCCGCCGTGAGGACGCGGTAACTCAGGCCCAGGACCGCGCGACGGACGCCGCCAAGCGGGCCGCCGAGCAGCTCGCTGACAACCGCGCCCAGATCGCGGCCGGAGAGGCGCAGGAACGCTTCGTGAAGGGGCTCCGCTCGGCCCTGGATGGTCAGCTTGCGACCGCACTGGCGACCGCTCGCGCGGCCGGTGACACTGAGAAGTACAACCTCATCAAGGCCGAACAGCAGCGCCGTCTCGACGCCACGACGGCCGCCCACGACAAGGCCACCGAGGCTGCCCAGCGCGAGGCTCAGGCCCTGCGCGACGGGCAGGCTGCCATCCGGGAGGCCCGCGAATACGACGCCTACCTGGACAGCCTGAACGATCTTACCGACGCCGAACTGGCCCTCGAGCTCGCCCGGCAGGAAGGGGCAGGCCATCAGCAGCAATACAACGATGTGCTCGCCGTCCAGCGTCAGCGCGCCCAGGACGCCGCTCAGGCCGTCTCTGCCCTGGCCGAAGGGGTAGCAGCTGCCGACGCGGCCCTGGCCGAGCTGGAACTGCGGCCCATCGGCGAGCGCACCGACCGGCCCGGCCTGGCCGTGGACACGGCCGCCCAGCAGCGCCAGAACTTCTCCGACCTCTACGACACCCTCACCCAGCTTGACGACGCCACCATCGACAACACCGACACCATGGAGCTTCTCGACAAGATGCTCCAGAACGCGGCGCAGTCGGGGGGCATCACCGCTGAGCAGCTGCGCATCCTGCAAGGTGTCCTGAAGGGCACCGAGAACAGCGCACGCGCCATGGCCGATGGGATCGAGGCTAGGGACGCGGCGCTGCGAGACGTGCTGGCCCGCCCCATCGGCGAGCGCACCGACCGCGCCGGGGCAGACGAGGGGATCTACCCGGATCTGCTCCGGCAGATCAACGCGCTGGACGTGGGTGTGGACGAGGCGGGGGCGACCTTTGACCTCTTCACCGATCTGTTGGACAACGCGGGGCGCACCGGGGCGCTCACGGCCGAGCAGCTCGCCCACCTCAAGAACGTGCTCAAGGAAACGACCGACGCCGCTGTCCAGATGGCCCTGGGTGTGGAGGCCGGAGAGGACGCCCTGCGCGACGTGCTGGCCAGTCCGGTGGGAGAGGGCACCTTCCGTCCCGACGCGCAGGGGGACGCACAGCGCGAGACCTTCGAGGCGCTGAAGGCGGCGCTGGCCGGTCTGGATCTGGAGACCATCCAGAACACCGCGTCTATGAAGCTCTACAGCGACATGGTGACGAACGCGGGCAAGAGCGGCGGCATCACGGCCGAGCAGCTCGCCCTGCTCAATGCCCAGCTCGCCCGCATGAAGCTGCTCAGCGACGTGGACGTGGACGTACCCCTCAGCGCGCTTGAGAAGGCGGCCGAGGGAGCGCTGGGCAAGCTCGACGATCTGGTCGTGAGCTTCGAGACCGGGCAGATCACGGGCGAGGATTTCGCAGCCCAGGTGTTCGGGGCTGTACCCGCCCTGGAACGCATGGCCCGAGCTGCCAAGAACGCGGGAAACGGCGAGCTCGCTGCCAACCTCACCACGACCATTGGCGTGCTCAAGGGCCTGGTCCCCGCGGCTGACGCGGCGGCCTACTCGGAAGACAAGCTCGCCAGTGCCCGGCAGAAATTGGCCGAGGCGCAGGCCGGTGGGGCGCGGCCGTTCGCGGCGGACCTGAAGGCTCTGGAAGACCTGCGGGGGAAGCTGGGCATCGTCGCGGCAGAACTCGACAAGCTCATCGCCTCCTACACCCGCCTGCAAGCGGAAACCGAGCGCAAGAAGGGGCTCGAGGACCGCATCAACCAGTGGGCCGACTATGCCCAGAAGCTCATCCCTGTGGTGACCGGTGCCATGCAGGCCCTGGGCGGGGCCTCTGACGAGGTGGCCGGGCAGTGGGCCAGCGACCTGGGCAACATGGTGACCGACCTCGTGTCGTTCGGTACAGCCATCGCCAAGGGAGACTATCTCGGCGCCGCCATTCAAGCCCTGACCAGCATTTTCAATTGGTTCCAGCGCAACAAGAAAGCTGCCGAGGATGCTGCCAAGGCCACCCGCGAATACAACGATCAGTTCCGCTTCTCTCAGGACGGGTACGGCACCCGGACGGTGACGACCTATACCACTGGGGTCTTCATCTGGAAGACCACGCATTACGTCGAAGCCATTGACGAAATGAAGCGGGACATCGCTCTCAACATTGAGGGAGGGTTCTACAACGGCATCAAAGACGGCTTCAGTCAGGCCCTTGCCGCCAATGACTTCTCCCTCTTTGAGAAGTCCCTCAAGACCAGCGTGGGCCGCGCGGTCCTTGATGGTCTGATCGAATCGTTCGTCAACAAGGCCATTCTTGAGAAGATCATCGGCCCGGCCATCAGTGACTACCTCAACACGGGTAACACCGACGCCCTGCGCGGGGCCATCCGGCAGGCGTCGGGCGAGGCCGAGGCGTTCTTCAATGACGTGCTCAAGCCCGTCTATGAAGAGTTCGGACTGGGCGAGGGGGCGCCCTCTCCGGTGGCCGGCAGTCTCGCCGCTGCCCAGGCAGACCTAGCGCGGTTGCGCACGGCCTTCGACAACGCAGCGACCCAGGGCGAGCGCGACGAGCTGCGCCGGCAGATCACCGACCTCGAGGCCAAGATCAAGACCATGCAGGGTGAGGTGGCGACGGCTGCAGCGACCGCGCCGGTCAGACCCTCGGCGAGCAGCACCATCAAGATCGAAGCCCCGACCATCACCAGCAGCTACCGCTTCGACGTGTTGGAGACGCACGCCGCCGCCACTCAGCAGTTCGCCAACGCGATGCCTGCGTGGCTGAACGAAATGAGTGTGAGCGGGCGGAATCAGCTTGAGGCGAGTGGGCGTCAGCTCGCCGCCGTGGGCCGGCCGGAACGACTTCTCGACCGCAAGGAAACCGACTGGGGGGCACTGCGTTGAACATCACAGCAGGACACGGCGGCTCCGCGTGGGACGCCATCAGGATGAGCTTCGAGGCGCACGACGCGCCGCCGTTCGGCGTGCCGGATGAAACCTTCGACGCGGCCGGGATCACCGTGCAGCTCTCGCTCGGGCCGCTGGGCACCCTGCGCTCGGGCACGCTGGGCCTGGCCGAATTGCCCGCCGGGTGGGAGGGCCGGGCGTGGCCGCGCATGATCCGCACGAAACTGGAGAGCGAGCACGGCACCGGATACATTGCGGCAGGCATCGCTCAGGCCGCCATCCGCGAGCGCGGCGCCCTGAGCGGCGTGCCGCTGACTGGGATCGAGACGGCCTTCCTGGGCCGCCCAGGCTCGGGAGGTGCGGCACTGGACGGCGGCGGCCTCACGCCGGGGGGCAGCGCGACCTACGGGGTCGCCATGCCCACGCCGGGCGCTGACCTGACCCGCGAAGAGGCCATCAACCGGGCACTGGAGCCCTTTCCGAACAGCGAGGCGGGCGTAGCCGCTGACCTCACCGGGATCATCGGGCGGCCGGAGGCAGCTACCCCGGCGGTCTACACGGTGGATGCCCGCGCCCAGGGTTGCCGGTCCCTGGGCTGGACGGTGACCAACTACGTCAGTGACGCTCGCCTGCCCGCCGCTGAGGGCTGGCCGGCCCGCGTGTGGTCCCGGTCGGACGTGCCGCCGTTCGCACCCCGCCGGGTGGGTGAGGCCACCGTCACGCCGCGCACCGTGACGGCCGAGAACATCTTCGCGCCGCCGCCCTTCGAGTCTGGCTTCAATCTCCGCTACCCCATGACGGGCGCGGCGCGGCGCTGGATCATCTACCCCCAGGCGGACATCGCCCAGCAACAGGGGCCGCTTCAGACCGTGCGGATCGAGGCCACCTATCAGGTCGAGATCGACACCAACCCGATCATCATGACCCTGTTCCTGGCCTCATCGGGGCTGCCTACCATCGCCGCGCCGGTCGAGTACCGGGCAAGCGGGGTCTACCAGATGACCTGGGATGTGGCGCTCAATGTGGCCCTGCGCCCGAACCTCTCGGCCACCCTGGAAGCCTTCGGCACGGGCGGGGGCTACGTGACCCTCACGCAGTTCCGGCGAGTCGCGGTCGTGGGCCTGGAGAACACGGCCGGCATCGTCATGCCCTACGGCTGGGACGCTCCCTTTGTGGTTGGACCGACCTTCGAGTTCACGCTGCCCGGCGTGCATGTGCCGCCCTTCCTCGTCGAGATCCCTGAACACCTGGCCGGCGTGCCCGGCGGATTGATCCAGCACGCGGCTGGGGCGGTCATCACCTCGAATCGGGGGGACGCGAGCACGAAGATTCTGACGGCTGCCCTGCCCTACCCAGGGCAGCGGAGGGGGGTGTGAGCGACGAGCTGTACTACCTATACCACCCGGCTGTGGGGTGGCGAGCCCTGCCCGGCACCTTCCGGCAGGGCAGCACGCCCCCGGTCTCCTTCAACCTCGTGCGCGCCAGGGGCTACACCGAGGTCTTCAACCTCGCTGATGGGCTGCCCGACCCTGTGGCCGACACGCTCACAGGACTGTGGGAGGAAGAAGACGAGGCTCGGCTGCGCGCGGCGCTGGGCTGGTGGACGTGGTTCGTGACCGGCTGCACGAAGAAGAAGCGAGCCGAGCAGCCAGAGGAGCTCGTGCAGGGGGGGGCGCTGGTCTGGGCGCCGGCCGGCGACGAGTCGGAATTCGCCAACGTGACGATCATCCTGATTCCCAAGTGCGTACAAGACCCACGGGTACAGCCCCTGGGCGTTTTCAAGGAGCCTCAATGACCGTACTGACCATCTCTCAAGACACGCTGATTCAGCTCCCGGACGGGGCCAACGGCGGGACCGTGACGGTGACCTATCACGGCACCACGACCGGCCCAGTCATCGGCAGTGGGGACGATCAGGGCCGGGCCGTCATCGTCTCCGGGCGGCTCGCCAAGCTGACGAACGTGGGCAAGAATGCCCCGCTGAAGGTCGTGGGCCGGGAGGCTGGAGGGCGGATGCCTGCGCGGGTGACCCTCCGGGTCTATCCCGAGTACCCGGCGGGCAAGTCCGGGCCGGTGGCGCCGATCACCCTGAGCGGGCTGCCCGTGGGGTCGCCGGACGCGCCGGGCATCTGGGATCTGTCGAATATTGACGATGCCTCGGGCGGCCTGGATGTGGTGACGGCAGGCGAGCGGCAGAGCCTGGCCGTGCTGCGCGAGCGGACGACGGGTGCGGCTGCCCAGGCTGAGGCGGCAGCAGGGCAGGTGGCCGTGCAGGTATCGCGAGTAGACGCTGGACTGGCCGACATCACACAGAATCAGGCTCAGCTTACTCAGCAGCAGCAGGGCAACAATGCCCAGGCTGCTATGAACATCGGACGCCGTTCTGCCCTCAAAGTCGCGCTCATCGGGAGTGCGGCTGGCCTCTATAACATCATCAGTGACACCGATGCCGGGCAGGTCTGGGAGCGCAATGACGACGGCACCACTGCGCGCCGCCCAGACCTGGAGGCAGCCGCTGCCCTCTCCCTCGCCGCCCAGACCGCACGATTGCAATTTGGCACACTGGCTGATCTGAACTCTGCCACCGGCCTGACCGCGGGGCAGACCGTGATCGTGCAAAACGGCCAGCGTGGCGGCATGTTCGTCATCGGCACTCTGGGCACCCACGACAACACCATCACCTATGCCCTAGACGATGGTCTGTTCGCACACCGCGTCTGGGACGGCACCACTGTTAGGGCCAGCTGGGCTGGAGTCCATCGCGACGCGACCGGACAGATCAACAGCGACGGAATGCAACAGGCGCTGGATACCGCGAACGCCCGCGCTGCACGCATCGTCGAAATCGGAGGCGGGACCTTCAGCTGGGCGCACGAGTGCAGGACTTACGCCAATATCTGGATCAGAGGTGCGGGCGAAACCAAGCTCAAGGCCAACAGCGATATCCGCTTCTTCTTTCTCGCCCGCAAGAACGCGGGCGAAGCGGGTTACCTGGGTGTGCGCGTCAGCGATCTGGTGCTGGCCCGCGACGTGTTTCCTACCCGGACCTGGGAGATTGACTTCCCAGACTGTATCCGCGCCACCTTGGAGCGAGTGCGTTTCGAGACGTGGCAGTCGCCATCCGACCGCACGGCCGTCTCTGGTGCCCGTCTCCAGGCCACCTCCGGCGTCACGTCCTTCATGGCGACGATCATCGACTGCTGGACGAACGGCGGCAGCCTGTGGATCGAGCAGAGCGACAGCCGTGTCCAGGGCGGCTATTACTGGGGTCACAACCGCGAGTTCGCCATCCGTATCAAGGACACGGCTGCGGTCAGCGTCACGAACGCCGACGTGGTCCCCAGCCCGGTACACGGGGGTATCTGGGGGGACCAGAGCTATGGCATCACGGTCACGAGCGACATGCGGGGAGACGGGTCCTACGACGGCGTGGCGACGGGCTGGACCGTCAATCTGGAGGGGGGGCACTCGCATCAGGTGGCGGGGGACTTTTACCAAGCACTGCGCGGGGGCATCCGGTTCAAGGGCGTGTCCACGAGCGTGATCCATGCGAGTCCACACCGGGAGGGTAATCGGGTCAACGATCCGGCCTACAGGGGCGGCGCGGTCGAGGGGGACGGGCTCGCCTACCCGGATATCCTGCTGGAGGACTCGACCGACTGCATGGTGTACCTGGGCAGCCACATCATCTCCAAATCTCGCGGGAAGGTAGCGCCGGCTGTGAAAGAGACGGGGGCGAGTGCCCGGAACACCTACATGGGTGGACAGATCCGGGGGACGTACACGTCGCCGGAGATCGTGCTGGTGGCGGGAGGCGGCAGCACGATCATTGGAGGGCGTGGCCTGGGGGGGCGCAAGCTGGGCGTGGCGTCGGGCATTGCGACGTTCCCGGCCGGGGCGGCGGACAGGTACCTCGTGGTTCAGCACGGACTGGGGAATCTGCCAGAGCGGGCGAACGTGGTGCTGACGCCTCAGAACAACTTCGGGGCGGTGCGTTATTGGCTGGATAATCTGGACGCTGACAACCTCGTGCTGTACGTCAGCGACACGCCGACCAGCGATCTCAAGCTGGGGTGGCGCGTCACCTTGGACTGACCCCTACAGCGTCACAGCACTGTGCCCCCGCGCCCTGCCACGCCTGCCATCCTGTAAGTCCAAGCCCCGCGCACCTGCGGGGCTTTCCCGTGCCGGGAGGTGCCCATGTCGTTCGACCCCACCCTGAGCACCTATGCCCTCACCGTCACAGCGGCCAGCGGCGCCGTCGCCTCGGCCATGCACGGCTGCAACACCCTCATGGGCGTGCGGACTGTGCCCAAGACCCGCGTGCTGGCCGGCGAGCTGGTCAGGACGTTCGTGGTCGGGGCCGCGACTGCCGAGGTGATCCGGGCGCTGCCCTGGCCCTGGTCCCTGGTGGCCGTGCTCATCGCGGCGGCCGTCACCGGCTCGACCCTCGGGCCGCGCGGCCTCACGTGGTTGTGGACCGCTGCCCTCGGCGCGGTACGCAAAGCCATCCCCTTGCTCGCTGGGCTACCCGACGCCCCACCTGCACCGCCGGACGCGCCGGAGGCCACGGCGCCGGTCGTCGAAGTCCCCAAGGAGGCTGACAAGGATGCCTGATCTCTCGGCCCACTGGGACGGCTGGTACAANCAAGGGGACCATCACTGTGTCAATTCCTGTCTTACCTATTAATGCCGAGTCCCCCGCGCTCTTACCCGCGCCGCCGGACGCGCCGGAGGCCACGGCGCCGGTCGTCGAAGTCCCCAAGGAGGCTGACAAGGATGCCTGATCTCTCGGCCCACTGGGACGGCTGGTACAACGGAGCACTGCCGCTCGACCCTACGCTCAGCTACATCCTGACGAGCGGCCTGCGGATGCTCGTCGCATGGTGCGCCTGGCTGCTGCTGGGGGCGCTCGGGCGCTGGATGCGCGCGGCCGTGCCACCTCCCTTCTCGCTCGACAACCTCGCCTACTGGCTGCGCTGGTGGCTGTGGCTCCGGCTCCAAGACCACGCGCTGCTTAAGGTGGGCGTCACCGGGTTCACCCTGGTCATCCTTGCCCAGTTACCTGCTGGGATTGGGGGCAAGCTCGCGGCGGCCACCCCGTACATCGTCGGGGCACACCTCACGCTCGGGGGCATGTTGCTGGGCGCGGCCCGCTCCCTGAACAAGCAGCGCGACCGCGCCCTGCACCCCGCAGACCCAAGCTAATCCACACCCATTCCCAACCCAAAGCGCACCCGCCCCCCGGCGCGTGCGATCACTCCATTGGAGACACCTATGACGCAGTTTCACCGTGAGCGCATCATCGTTCTCGACCCCGGCCACGGCAGCACGCCCGGCGTCCTCGGCTATGACCCCGGCTGCTGCGACGGCCCGCGCACCGAGGCCAGCGCCAACATTGAAGCCGCCCTGACCTTGAAGGCGCTGCTCGTCGCCAAGGGCTTCCGCGTGGTCCTCACCCACGACGGCAACGACGGCCCCAAACCCGACCTGTCCTGGCGCATCCGCATGGCCGAGGGCCTTAAGGCGGTGGCCCTGATCTCGCTGCATTACGACATAGTCTTCAAGAATGCCCAGCCCATGAGCGGCGTGTACTACGCGCCGGGCAAGGCCAGCCGGAAGTTTGCGGAGAAGGTTCTGCCC
>NZ_LMOM01000033.1 GCF_001424185.1 Deinococcus sp. Leaf326
CGAGCGCCGTCATTCGGCGCTCGGCTACGCTACGCCCTGGTCTACACTCACGTCATCGGCGAACGCTCGCAACGCCGCTTGAAGTCAAACCTGGAGCATTACCACACGCTTTCTGGGGGATCCGGTGACCACTGCAATATGCGCAACGCGTCTCTCGCGGCCTCCCGGACGAGGGCCCACCAAGAACTGGTCGCTACCGACGCCTCGGATGTCCAAGGCTCCGGTTCCTGAAGTGCCGTCATCTCGGACAAGAGACGGTCAATCTTCTCCAACGCCTGGCATTGGTCAGGTTCCCAGTCTGCCAGGTACCCATCGCGCACTGCGGGCACGTACCACGCATCGAAGTCCACCACCATCTCTTCCCCATGCTTTTGAAGCTCAGGAGGTTGCGCCAGTGAGCGGACGGCGTCCTCTAGGTAATAGAGGTTGATCTCTGCAGGAGTGGAATGTTCCGTCAGCACACCGTACTTTACGACCAAGCTTCTGCTGGAAGCGATTCGTGGAAGTGACAAAGTATTGTTAGGGACGGTAATACCAGTCCTCCGGATGACTCCGTGGAGAACCATCGCCCGGCTCATACCGACTGGCTGGAGAACCCTCGACGCGCCGAATCTTCTCCAGAGCAATGTCATAAGGCGTCGGGGGCTCGTAATCATCGTCGTCCAGGGGATGCAGATCGCGGTACGTCACCCCTGGCGCCATCTTCAGGACCCGGGCGCGCTCCGCTTCGCTGTCTGCGACCGAGTGATGCGGCGGCTCGGCGACCCACTTGCCCTGTAAGGCGCGAGCCCGGTCCAGGCGTTCTTCCATGCTCATCTCGTGGAGAGGGATCTGCGGCGCCGACACGACCTCGCGCTCCTCGAACACCACGTGATAGAGGGGACTCACCCACCGCGGCGCAGGCTTCTGCTCCTTTGGTTGCATGGCCCGCCCGGCCGCCCCGATATATCCCCGCACCAGTTCGACCAGGCAGTCATCCTCGTGCTCGACCTCGATGACGAGCGACGGCGACGTCCGCACCTGCAGCACTTCTCCCCCCCACAGTTCCGCCGGCAGCCCTTCTCCCTCGGCATACGCCGTGAACGTTGGCCGCTCCAGGAGCTGGTCCATGCGCAGGAACCCATGCAGGTTCAGGAGCGGGAAATCGCCATGCAGGGTATGCCCCTGGTAGAGGTGACCCAGGCCATAGGCGGAAATGATGTCGGGAATCTGTTCCATACATATATCTACAGCACCACTTCACCCCACTTGTCAAGCAAGGACCAAAAAAACGTGCCCGAACAAATAAATGTTCGGGCGCTACCAGTAGTAGGTAGTTGTCTCCAGCAGTAGGAGACGGGAGGTGATCAGAGGAGATCAGTACCAGTAGAGGTACCGGCATCGTGTCAAATCAGCGAAGACCAGCTTCGACCAATTCGACGATCTGGAGGGCGAATTTCACGCGAACACCGTAGTTGCTACAGAGTGCGCAAAACTCAGCACCAGCAGCCTTCGTAC
Organism: Deinococcus sp. Leaf326; assembly: GCF_001424185.1. Lineage (NCBI taxonomy): Bacteria > Thermotogati > Deinococcota > Deinococci > Deinococcales > Deinococcaceae > Deinococcus > Deinococcus sp. Leaf326. The sequence goes on from NZ_LMOM01000033.1 coordinate 1,498, forward strand.
GGTGAGCCAACAGGAACTTGTGCAGGGGAATCGACGTCGCGATTTCCCAGAGTCCCGACTTCATGAGCTTTTCACTGATGCGGGCGGCATCGGCGAATTGCTCAGGAGCGTACTCAGCCTGATCAACAATCGCATCATCAATGACGATACGAGGGCGACCTTTAGCGAGCACAGCGATCGCGTTGACGAGTGCCGGCGTCAAATCACGTCCAAGCAACGTCGCGAGGGGCTGCGTACGATCCAAACCATGAACCGTGACGTAAGCGTCAACAAGTTCAACGGCCTGAGCAAACTCGTCAGGCATATCCACGTCAGGAGCAGCAAGGAAATCGCTCTTTCGGGTGGTGTCGCCTGCGTCATCCGAGATCACTTCGTCGTACGAGGTGATCATCTTGAGTCCCTCCATAATCTGACCGATCTTGGGGAGAGACCACGTGCGTGCGTCGAACACCTGCTGCGAGAGCGTGCGGTGACGACGGATTGCCATCTGGACCATGCGCGGCGTGATGTCCTCGTCGCGGATAGGCTTGAACGGCTTGAGGAATACCAGGCGCTGCATGAGCCGCGAGGTGAACTTCGTCCCCAGAACCGTCTCGTCGAAGGCCTGCTGGGTGAGTGCGAGCTCGGAAACCTTGTAGCCAGTCTTCGAGCGGTCCTGCTTGCGAGGCCAGTTGCGCGTCTTCGGGTTGAAGAACTTGGCCCCACTTTGATCCGTCTTGCTCTGCGTCATCCACTCCTGCATCGGGTTGGAGATGGGCAGCTGGACTTCCTTGAGTTCGCTGATCTGACGCCCACGAACCGTCTTGACCACGTTCTGAACATGCGAACGCGTCTGTGGCAGGACCGAAACAATCCGGTTGCCTTTTTTAGTCATCTCCCAACTCACCGTAGTGTGCTCTGGGAACTGCAACACCACCATCGCCTCTTGCGTCACCATGCCCCACTCATTGATCTCCCGGGGCTGGATCGTCAGCAACTGGCCCTGCGTGTCGCTGTAATGCGTCGTCCAGGGGCGGTTTTGACCACCGTCCAGGATCGTGGCGATGGAGCTGCTCACCGACGTTCCGACCCGGTCTTCCTGGTCATGAATGTCTTGCTCCTTGTAATCGCGCTCGAACTCCGGGGGGAGAACGGCACGTACAAAGGTCAACAGCCGCATGCCTCGCGTCGGATCCCAGCGCTCCAGAGCTTTCCACAGCGCACGTCGACCCGTGGCCCAGGCTGCATCGAAGTTATGGAACTTCTCAGCTTCCTGCACGGCGAGCTTCAACGCTTCAGGTGCAGTCGTACGGAACAGCAGCTCGAACACTTCGTTCCTGGTCCGCTTGTCGGTCTCCGGATCGTTCAGGACCTTCGAGAGTTCGATGGCCTGCTTATCCGTGAGAAAAACGAGATCCTTCCTGACTTCGTACTGAGCAGCCTGAAACGGATCCAGGCGAGACTCGAGCATCATAGAGAGATGGGTCCCTTCGACAACCCGTTCTCCATCCTTGTTGACCTTTGTCGTCACAACCGTGAAGTTCTGCTCCTTGAGAGCGTTCACGTAGCGGCTGTGGTTAGGGTCGGTCTTGCGCGTCTTGGTGGGGGTGGTCATCTCGGAATCCTTTGCGGGGGGTGGCGGATGCCGACTCCCCCGACTTGATGGGGGAGGGCAACAACTTGCCCGCAACGGAAAAACGACCTACACCGACTTCAGAACTCTGGTGTTCTGCTCAGAACTGCAAGTGCGACACGCTGATCAGGCGAACAGCGTCACTGAACTGCACCTCTGCACGAACACCTAACGGACTCAGGGGGGTGCCCGTCTGCGACAGGACCAGCCCTTCACCAAACTTCTTGTGCGTCACCCGCACATCCGCATTCACCTCGGCCACGTCCTGCACTGTGGCCTGCAGCTTGTATGTCTGGAGCTGCTCCCCGTGAATCAACGCGGTGAACTGCACGCCAGCCACTTCGTACGTTCCCAACCAGAACACACTGTTCTGGACGGGGTAGACGGTGAGCTCGCGCTCCTCGTACCGAATCTGGACGCCATCGGTGCGCTGCACTTCCGTCGTCACGTCGTCCACCAGGCCGCTCATGCTCAGCCAGTCCCCATAGGTGTTGATCACCGTCCGGTGCTGAGCCTGGGCATCCTGCACGCAGTTGTGCGTTCCGCCAAAGCTTCCGTCATAGCACGCCAATACGAGATCGCACTGGTCGACCATGAACTCGTTGCGCCACTGCATCGCGCTGCGGATGTCTGCGTCGGCGAGGTCATCGGAACCGACCGCCACGACGAGCGCTGCATCCCGCACCAACTCACTCCAGAGCTCCTGTGACGCTTCCGGCCAACGGCGTGCCTGTCCTGGGAAGGGCAGCGCAGCCACGTACGGAATCTTCTCCTGACGAGCAGCGCGCGCAAGAGCGGTATCCCACCCGAGCGCCATCCCACTGATCACAGTCAGGGACGGATTCCCATCACGCAGACGGCGCAGGTATTTGACCGCCAGATCGACGAGCACCTGTTCAGGGTCCTGAAGAATCGGGAAGTCGTTGTGCAACAGCACGTCCTGGCGCACTTTCATGAGCAGCAGACCCAACATGTTCTGGCCTACGCCCTTCGAGATCCCCCAGAACTGGTCTCCCCAGGTGTTGTGCTCCTGGATAGACCGGCCCTCGGTCGCCATGAGGGAGCGGCCGAGTGTAGGCGTCTGGAATTTCTGCCGAAGCAGGTCTTCCATGATGCCGACCTTGACCTCTTCCCAGTCCTGGCGGAGCTGGAGCTTGCGGTCGCGCCCCAACGTGCGGGCGGCGGCAGGAGTCTTGGCCTGCGCGATCCGTCGCCGGACGCGGAGATCCAGGAATTTAGCTGCCTGAAAAGCAGCTTCTACCGTGGCATACATCGTGCCCTCGAACTGCACAGGGGAGGGGTGAAAATTACTGAGGAAGGAGAACGCCCCACGAAAATTCGTGATCGCGCCTGTTCCACTCGGGAGGGAGTACCCACCCAGCTTGTCCGGACGGTGTCCGGTCCCAGCCACCACGAACTTGCCCTGAAGCAGTTCACGGATCTCGGGGGCGGAAGGCCGCAGCATATTCTTTGAAGTGATCATCTCGGGCTCCTGTGCCGGGGGGTCGCGTCTGCGCGCCCCCCGGTCTTGCTTGGGGGGGGCGAAGGGCGAACAACTCCAGTCAGGCCTTCAATTCAGAACTTCTCAGTACAGACCATTGTGTTTCTGCCAGTGGCCATCCAGCGCGGACCTCGGCTTGACACCCACGGGCCAGCGGGCGCAGACCTCTTTCAGCTGCGTGATCTCCTCACCGGTACCGAGCGTCAGAACGCCCCACACCTGCTCAGAGAGGTACACCCGCAGTTCCTGCTGCGCGAGCGCGAGGTCCTGCCCTTTCGGAAGACGTTCACACCACTGGAGGGTATGCGTCGCCACCTTGGAGGGCCAACCTGCGACCTGCACCGCAATCGTCGGAATCCCTAGCGAGCGCGCAGCCACGGTGGCGACTTGCCCGATAAGATCGTCCGTGATGGCTGCGACCGCGCCAGGCCGTTGCCGGGTGAAGCTCGCGGCGAACAGCGAAACGAGGCGGTCGAAAGCCTCAGCCTTCACGCGTCGGGGAATCCCGAGGGACTCCCAGTTGCCACTGATGAGCAGCGCCCCCTGGAGGGCCGCCTGCACTTCGGGGCTGACCATCCGTGGCTGAATGCTCTGGCCACGCACGTCATCCCTCGCATACAGCGCGCGGGTCTTGAACTGCTGGTACTCCCGCATAGGTTCACTCCGGTCGTTCAGGCGGCCTTCAAGCGCAGCTCGAAGGTCCTGGTCGGGGTTGCCCGCTGCTTCGAGCGCCTGCAGGGCTTCCTGGGGCGTGTCGGCGTAGATGCCGAAGCGCCGGAGGTCGCTGTCGAGGTCCTGCAAGGGATGATCCTTGTGGGCCCAGTCCTGCTGCGTATCGAACGCATCTGCGTCCGCATGCACCTTCGCGTCGTCGATGGTGTAAGCCATCCGATCGAGCGAGGCCAGTGCATTCAGGGCAGAGAAGTCCACGTCGTCACCGCCGAAGCCGTACTGCACTTCAGGGTGAAGCATGTCCCGCACGGTGGTCGTCACTTTGCCTTTACGGCCAGGAACGCTCACCTCGCCGACTCGGACCGTCTTCGCTGTCGCGAAAATAGCGTCCATCACAACTCTCTGGACTTGCATATCCCACTGGCTTTTCGGCCGGGGGAGGACACTCTTCGCAACACCCTTGATGAAGGCGTGCGGCTTCATGTCCTGTAGGAACTGCAGCGTGTCAGGATGACCTTTGAGAGCGGCGTACGTCCGGTCACGCCAGGTCGATCCTTTGAAACTTGCAGCTCGGGCCAGTAATTCCTTGAGCTCAATGGGGAAAACGGGCAGTTCGTTGACGCTCATCGCGTGCTCCTTCGCTCTCTGGGGGGCTTTCGCCACTCCCCAGAGAGACTCTGAGAAGTGGGTCGGCCTTCCATCGGGAAGGGTCTTCGGATTCGCAAATCCGATCTTGGCGCAGTGTTCCCACTGCTTCGGTGCTCCAGGGTGAAAGCAAGCACCGAATACCTACCCCCTCAGCGTACACGCCCTCATTGAGTTTGCCTATCCCCACTCTTTCCAGGGGCTACGAGCGAACCTCCTTCCAGACACACGAGCAGGCCGCTCCCACCTGCGAGGGAGCGGCCGACTGGAGAGACGGGGGATCAGGCGCGGTCGGCCACGAAGCGGCGAAGCGCTGGCATCCCCGGCACGCTGTACTGGGCCTCCTGACGCTCTACGACCCATGTCGCGGCCGTGCTGTCCAGCTGGAGGGCACTCAGATGCCGAGTGACGACCTCGATCCCTTCTCGGACGTAGGCCCCGGCCACCAGGCGGGCGGCCCGCTCGCGCTCTTCGGCACTCAGTCCGGGTAGGCAGGCCCGGAGCGCGTCCAGGGGATCTCGCTCCGCCGGCTTGACCCAGGCCCGCACCGAGCGTGCCGGTCCGCGTTTCGCCGCACTGTGGAGGTTGCGCCGGGCGTCGGCGCTGGTATAGGGATCATGCCGCCCCTGGGTGTCGTGTGCAGGCACCCGCTCGGCGTACTGCTCCATGATCAGCAGCGCATCCTGGCGGGAGCCGTGCTCCAGCAGCTGGCAGGCCAGCCAGTACCCGGTATTGTCCCGGCCACCGCCATCCCGCACCCGCTGCATGGCCGTCGCCAGCAACTCCTCGACCCCTGGGGAGACACCCGTTGGAGCCTCCCAGACAGGCAGCTCGGGGGCCTCCTCCCGCACCAGGCCCGTCCAACGCGCCACCGCTTCTGGCAATTGCGTGACCTCGTGGGGCTGATGATCGAGCAGGCGGTACGTCCCGTTGCTCAGCTGACTGGGCGGCAGCACGATCAGGCCCCCATCCCCACGCACGTCGAGGCCAGGGAAGGGGGGCGCACTCTGGCTGCTGCTTGCCTTGTTGCCCACCCGGTGGCCCGGCCAGGGGAAGTACAGGTGTGGGGAACCCGAGCCGGACAAACTATTGGGGGGAAGACCCAGCGTGTGGTGCAGGGCCCGGCCTGGGGCGCCGTCGAAGTCCAGGACCACCAGATTGCTGATCTCACCCGTCACCGCCCCTAAGCCAGGGACCCGGTGTTGTGGAGCGAACCAGATCTGCAGCAGCTCGTCTGTGACCCGCTCCGTCTGGAAGTCTCGCCAGCGGGGGCTTTTGCGACCGTTTGTGCCTCGTTGCCAGTGGCCGGTCTGGATCAGGACGTGATGGGGACTCTTGCGGTCCCCGATCGGCACGACGTTCCAGCCGCGCGCCAGATACTCCCGGGCGACGGCCAGCAGGCTCATGCGGGAGCCATCTCCCGCTGGGCCTCATCCTGTGGCATCCCCTGAGCAGCGTGTTCCTGGGGGCCCTGTTGCTGCTGGTCAGCACCCGAGGGGGCGCCTTGCTGGGACTCGGCTTTCTGCTTCAACTTCCCTGATGCTTTAGGGGTCTTCGGCGCTTCCGCCGAGGCGGCGTCTGCTGGCGCAGCACGGGGGCGGGCGGGCCTGGGTGGGGCCGTCAGCGCCTTCATGGCCTGCTGAGCGAGCTGGGCGAACCGCGCGTCGGAGTACGTCTCCAATTCCGCGACTGTTGCCGTGATATTCGCATCGTAGGTGAGTTTCTGTGCGATGTCCTTCTGGGTCTGGCCGTGCCAGTCCCTGAATTCCGGCGTCTCGAGCAGGACAAAACTGCGCAACGAGACGGTGCCGTCCTGACAGATCAGCTCCTGGGGAACACCGAAAATCACGATCAGGGCAGGTGCCTCCGGCTCAGGCTGCGTCAAGGCCTTCAGGAGCCCTTCCACGTAGAGTTGCGCATGGGCCACGGTGAACTTATGGGTGTTGGCGAGCTGCTGAAAATCAAGTCGTTTGGACATCTTCTTCACTCCTGATAAGGGCACGAAGTTCACTGGGACTCGTCACCTGGTACGTGACGGCTTTCCCACTGAAGCGTTCGAGGTGGAGGCGATCTTCTTCGGTCAACATGCGCGTCACCAACAGGGTGAGCACGCCGCCCTCGACGCTGTGAGGAAGCACCCCCAGCTTCTTTCGAAGGTAGAGAGGCACGGTCTCCGCAGGCGCCCTGATGGGCGCATAGGCGTAGCGGGGCAGGCGAAGATGGGCCGCAAGCGCATCGGCGTAATCCGCCTCGGTCACGAGGCCGGCGTCTACGGCCTCCTGGACCTCTTGCTCGTAGGGGTCCAACGCCTCTGCACCCACCAGACCACTGACGCACAACCGCTCGGCGAACGTCAGCCCTCCATAGAGCGCCGTGGGGTAGGTCAACCGGAGGCAAAGTCGGAACAACTCCGGAGCGATCAGGCTGAATCGAATTCGACCCTGGCCTGTGGGTGAAACGGCGTTCGCACGGGCTTGCAACTCAGCACTAATTGTCGGCAGAGGATCGACCGTCAACAGGCAGAGCGTGTCCCACTCCACCCGTTGGGCCACACAGAGGTGCTCAAGGGCCAGGGAACGACTGAGGAGAGGCTCGAACCCCTCCTTCCCAGGGGCTTTGAGGGGGGCCTCCAGGGTTTCGATACTCGCTGGGGTGGAATAGCAGCGGCGCTGCGTCATCTCCGCCATCGTGGCCCAGAGGGCGGGAACATCCTGGATCACCCGTTCGAGCGTGCGGAGCACACTCCCTCCGGAGCCTTCCTGGGTTCGGATGACCAAGTCCGATTGCTCGGCCGTCAGTCCACCGTATTCGCCCAGCAGCGCGAGCAGATCGCTCATGCCAACATCCGCCCCGCTAGCCACCGGACCCCGCGCCAGAGGTCATTTTCCTTATGGACTGCGGTCACGTTGAACCTCAGCGCCTTAGCCTTCAGATGCTTCCCGATCTGTTTGCTGCTGTCTTCTGCACCGGGGTAGAGGTCGACGAACTGCGCCGCGTCACCCTCCCAGTAGTCCCGGAGCTCCGGGTTGTTCTGATGCAGCTCGACGCACTTGCCCATAGGGAGCACGGAGAACGCCCAGGCCGCCATCGTAAGCTCACCGGCCGCGAGTTCACTGCCCTTTTCCTGGTGGCTATAGATGTGTAACTGCCCATCCCCGTAGAGGAGCCCGGACGCATAGGTCCGGCGACCGTCGCACACGGCGTAGGTGTAGAGCTGGTAGTGGTTGAGCGGCCCGATGCTGGGCAGGCCCTTCCGGCTGACCGCGTTGAGGAGGTCGACCCAGAACAGCTCGAGGTGTTCGAGGCTGCCGATCCGGATCGTGACGTTCCGGCGCTGGAGCGCGTCTCGCAGTTGCTGGGGCCACTCGGTTGCCCGGGTCCGGACCAGGTCGCGGAGCTCGCGTTGTGTGGTGTGGATGTAGAGCCGCGTGTAGTAGGGGACGCTGTCGACGGCGGTGAGGAGGGCGCCAAGGCGCTGCTCTGCGGCGGTGTCCCCTGCGAGTGGCGCCGAGAAGTAGTTGCCACTCGTGCTGTGTTCCCCCTGGACATGGATGGCCGTGAGGGTTGCGGGCGACCCGCGGCTGCCAGCGTCGAGTCGGATGTAGATGTGGTGGGCTGGACGTTCTGCGGTGCCGATAGCTGCTGTTCCGATAGACATGAGATCTCCTTGGGGGATGCGACGGCCGTCGCCGGCGCCTCCTGCCCTGACCACCGGTAATGCGATACGCAAAACTCCGACGGAATCCGGATGACATATCCCTCTTCAAGCAACTTCTCGATCAGGACCGCGAACACCTCGTCTTCGAGACCCAGGGCCTTTTTCAAGCCCGCGTTGCTGATTGTTTTATAGGCGACCTTATCTGCCGTCACGGCACTCAGCTCAATGACTTTCGCGCGGGCACGCACAAGCAGTTCCGCATCAATTTTGATGACGGGAGCTTCCAACTTCAGCATCTTCAGGGTTTTGCTTTTAGCGACTCGCGTCCCTGCTTTTTTGTCGTCGATCCAACGCAGGAGATTGGGATCCTGGATATAGGTGCTGTAGTAGTACGTGCGACTGTCCCGGACAAGTTCGCGGACACTTAAACGCTCTAACACGTAAGGCAAGGCCAGAGAAAGAATGTGCTGGTCTCCACTGCATCCCCAGGATTCCTGGGAAATGTACTTCCGGAGTTCTCGCGTGGTCAGGCAACGCCCCAGACGCCTGAGCAGCTGCTCCACTTCGGCAGCGAAGGTTTCAAGGAAACGGGGCAAGAGAAAGGCCAGGCTATTTGTGCTTGAGAAGAAGATCTCGACATTCTGGCCAAAAGATTGCAGGAAGCCTTGTTTCACCAGCCCCTGGCAGACTTTGCGCACGCGCCGCTTCGTCAATCCGGGGTGCGCTTCGTGGACTTGCGCCGCTGTAAATCCACGCCGGCCACTCAAACCACTGCCCGTCGTCAGATCAGTCGGGCGTAATAAGCCTTTCTTTTCCAAAGCAATGATGTGGTGGAGTCCGGCGGTCATGGAGCCATTTATGCCGCCGCCCAAAATAAAACGCAAACGACCGAAAAAAAACTTGTGTTTTCCTCGTGCTGAACGCACTTTGATGTTTTTTAGGCTCTCAATTTTTTTAGGCAAACCCGATTTTTGAGTTTTGCACTTTACAAATGAATTGCCATAAACTCGTCCTCCGGCACATTTCCCTCATTTTTTCACTCATAAAGGCTTTTTTTGGTCTAGTTGTGTGAGTCGTGTGAGAAAATACCCCCGTCTACCCCCCCCACCGAGAGCCCCAAAACGATAGGAAAAACACCCCGAAAACGCCGTCTCAGTCGGCGTTTTACACCTCAAAATACAGGGTGTGCGGGACTACCCCAGCAGCCCCGCACACATCTATCTAATTTAAGAGAAGCCCGTCCCAGCGTAGTTTTATCGGCTTTAGACTTGGCATTGTCAGACTCTTACCGCCTTCAATAGGTCAGATACACATATTTTTCGCCCAATAATTTTAGGCAGGCGCTATCTTATAGGCATGTGCCCTGCCCCCCCCAGTGACATTTCTGGGACCATTCTGGACCGACCGCGACTCTCTACCGCTTTCGATGCGTACCCCCGCATCTTCATCGCGGCTGGGCAGGGACTCGGCAAAACAACCCTGCTGCGTCAAGGTCAACGCCACCTCGAACGCTGGGGCCGGCAGACCATCTCCTTGATCCCCACGCAGTCTTACCGAGCATTGCCACCCTTTCTCCGCCACTTCATCGCCGCATTTCAAGCCCACGATCCGAGCCTCTTTCAGCCCGTGACTTCCGCCTACCGCGCGCTCAATTTCACGCCAGAAGATCCCCGCTTCCCCTTGGAAGCCGCCCAGGCCATCGCGCGTGACCTCCACACCCTGACCACCCAACAGCCCTTCACCCTGTTGATCGATAACCTCGATCCTGACCCCGCCCTCGCAGCCTTTCTCTCCCATCTCACCCACGCCGCTCCTCAAATCCAGTCTGTCTTCGCCGGTCCAGAAGCGCTCCCAACGCACTTCGATCCTCAGCGTTTTCCACTGGCTCCTGGCAGAGATAAGCGGGGGAAAGAGCACCTCAACCCGCACATCCTGACGAGCGACCAACTCGTCTTCTTCCCTGACGAAGCCCGGTATCTCGGCCTCTCTTCCGAGGCCTACACCCGCTCTCAAGGCATCCCGACTCTCGTCCGGGCCCTGCTGTCTCCCGACCCCACCAGCCTGTTCCTCCGCGCGGATCTCCAGGCGTACGTCCATGACATCGACCCCGTTCTCCTGCGCGCGGCGTTCGTCGAAGACGACTGGACAGGTCCACCCCCGCTCACCCTCCTGCGGGCGCTCCAGCTGCCAGACAACTACCTCGCCGACTACCAGCGAAGGAACTGGCCCTTTGCCACTCAGTCTCACCGGCACGTGCCTCTACTGACAGAACTCCTCCGCCATGCGCTCTACACCCATGGGGATGTCGGCCGCGTCCTTCCCGGCCTGGCGAGGTACTACGACGCAGTCGACCCCATCCGCGCCCACGCCCTGCGAAATCAACACCGCGCCCCGTTCACCCTCTCACCCGAAGCGCTCTCCAGCCGCCGGGTGCAGCTCCAGAACTGGACGGCCAACGCGCAATGGCGGCGCATCCGCGACACGCTCAGCACACACATCTGGGAGGACGCCCGAGGCCTTCAGCTCGACCTGGATGCCGCAGATACCCTCCTGCTCGTCACCGCCATCCGGGAAACCGCTGAGCATCTCGAAGACCTGCGCTTTGCCATGCGTCTCCTCACCCTCGCCGAAGGCCTGTTCCTTCTCCCTGAACCCGACTCCAGCTTCCTCAAAGCTGACCTCCTCCAGAAGCTCGGCCGCCTCTCCCAGGCGCAGGAAACCTACACCGCGCTCTTCGTGACCCTGCCCCGGGATCATCCCCGGCGTACAGAAGTTCAGGCGCAACTCGCCCTCTGTTACCTCCAGGCCGGTCAGCCGCTCGTGGCACAGGCTGCTCTTGGCGCGCACCCGACAGAGAACCCTGACCTGTTTTTTCAGGTCGTTCTGCTGCAGACGCGGATCATGCGAGGGGACCCCTCGACCAAGACCAAGCAACAGGCCGCCGCCTTGTACGACGAGCAAGAGAACTGGTCTCAGGTGGCGCCTGATCTCCAGTGTCGGCTCGTCGCTACGCTGCTGGACGTCGGCCTACTCAAGCCCGCCCAGCAGCTCCTGCAGGACCTTCCCGCGGATGAACACCTTTCACCCTGGGTCGTGACCGAGCGACACCGTCTCCTCAGCGTGTACGCCCTGCGCCAGCACCAGCTCGCCAAAGCCGAACAGCAGGCCCAGCACGCCATTCAGGCCGCGGATCAGCTCTCGAGATATGCCCACCTTCCCGGCCGGGACTATCAAGATTTCCTGACCCGTTGGCACGCTCACCAGTGGGGCCTGCTCATCGCCATTGCCCGTCAGGATCATCTCGTGGCCGAACAGCATCTCACCAGTCTGGAGACCATCGCCCGGCTGGAAGGCACGCTCAGCCGCGAGATCCAGCGCTGCCGCGTCATTCTCAACGCCAGCCAACGCGCAACCCCTCAAGGGCAGGTCGATGACAGTCAACTGCTCGGAAACGACTATTCGGAAATCACGTATGTCCTCCGCTGTTGCCTCGGCGCTCCACCCGTCAAAGGACAGCCCTATCCTCGGGCCTTCGACGAGACCTGGAGCACCTGGTACGACAAGCTCTTTACCGTCACCAAGCCGTCCTTGAACGATGCGGCTCTCCCGGCTCACACGCTCCACCTCCGCATGCTCAGCGGCGCCTTCACCGGCCAACTCGGTGACCAACCCTTCAGCCTCAGTGTACGCGAGGCAGAACTGCTCTACGTCCTTGCGACCTCCGGCCCTCAGTCCTCAGACGTCCTTGGCAAGCAGCTGTTCAGTTTCTCGAAGAATGCCCGCGCCTACGTCAACGTCACCGCCAACAATCTCGGCCGGCGGCTGCTCCCGCATCCTCATGCGTCCGAGCCCCTCGTCGCCCTCGATCCCAAGACCAACGAGTACCGCCTCCACCCCGAGGTGCAGCTGACCTGCGACCTGCACACCCTCGACCAGATGCCGTTGGTCACGCTGGCCAACCTCTACCAGCCGTTCCCCCTCGTCGCCAAGTCGAAGCGCCCCCAGCTGCTGACCCCTGAATTCATTCGGCAGCAGGTCACCGCTTACCTCGCCAAAGCGCCAAGGACCCGAACGAATCTCGAAGCGATTGACCGTATCGGCACCCTCGACCCACCCCTTCGCCGCATGCTGGAGACTCACCACCGAGATTAAAGCGGGCAACCAGACCACCCCGCACACTTGGAGGTATGTACGTCTTCCCCCCACAGCCCGAGTTGCCCTTTACCCGCCAGGCTGCTGCCGACGCCCACACGGTCGAGGTCGGCTACGCTCACCGCCAGTACAACAGTCGAATCCGCGTCCCGGTCTATGGTCCAGAAGTCTGCCAGTTCGACCTGGACGCTTTCGCGCTCCTGTACTTTTCCCCAAATATGCCCAGCAACGGCCGCGTCAGCAACTCGGCCATTGCCCTCCTGACGCTGCCGCCCCAGGCGCAGGGTCCACACGTCCGTTACCTCACCACCCCGCACTGCAAGGATCGGCGGCATACCCCCATTTTCCGGCAGGCCCTGGACTTCGCTCAGGGCCGCAAGCTGGCGACCTGGGATGCCGAGGCCCTGATCCGGCAGCTCGAGCACTGCATCGATGCCCGGGTCGTCGAGGCCTTCCAGCAGCAGCCGCTGTTCTGTATCCGCAGCAGCCTCGAAGCCCTGGGCGTTGACGCGCAGACCCCGACGGCCGCCTGCTTCCGGCTCCAGATGGACCCACCTGCGGCGGAGAACCACCTTGCCATCACGCTCGTCCTCCGGGACCTCCTACACCGGGCCTGTCACCCGGAGCTCTTCCCTGAGCAGTTCCCGCACTTGGCTTGACTTGCCCCTCCTTCTCGGGGGCTAGGCGTGGCCGGCGAGCGCCCGGAGGACCTTCGCGCGGAGGGCTGGGGGATAGACCGCGACGAAGATGCGCCCCTGAGTGTTCCAGAGCGTGCCGAAGTCCTGGTACCGGATGCGGACTGCGCCGGCCAGCGGGTCAGCCACGAACAACCAGCCCCTCTGATCGTCGAAGCCATACGGGACCCGGAAGTGCGGTACCTTCCCGACTTCCTGAAAATATTGGAGGGCAATCGTCGGCACGCCCAGACGAATCAGGGCCCGCACCTGCGTCAACTGTCCCCCACGAATCACGGCCGTCTCCAGGCCGTAGGGCGCCACGTACTGCCCAATGGCATCCACGGTCATGTAGCTTCGTGGTGAGGCTTTCGTTGCCCGACTGATGACTCCCACGTCGACCGGCACCCGGAAGTAGCCCAGCACCATCGCGATACTCGCGGGCCCGCAATCGTTGTACCCCTGCCGGATGAGCGGCACGCCCTGCAGCGCAACCGAGGGCGCCTCCATCACCGAAGCAGGAGCCGCAAGCACAGCAGAACCCAGCGCGGCTGCCAACACCATCATTCTCAATATCTTCACGCTCTCCAGCGTGCCCCGAGGTCTGGTTGTCATGTCCCATCCCACTACCGCTCATGCGGCCACCGTCGAGTTCACAGCCGCCCTCGTCCGTCCCAGTCAGCTCGGCCTGGGTGGGACGACGGCCACGCTCACCCTGGGGGGTTTCCATACCTCCCGCACAGGAGGCCCAGGAAGCCGCCCCGGACGCTTCTACCAGCCTGCTGGTGCCCACGGACCTCTGGCGGCCCGCCTGGGGACGCTCAGCGCCGGCGAGATTCTGACCGGCACCGCAGCCCTCCACTTGAACCAGACTGGGCTGACTCTCCTGATCGAGGAGGTCGCCCGCGTGGCTCCGAATACGGAGCGTCTGGTCACTGACAATGGGGGAGGGGTCCTGCTCCGGGACGGGTGGCTCTCTGCCCGAGCTCGGGGCAAGCTGATGTCCACCCCCCACCTGATGCGCCTGGAGGACGACACGCCCATCTGCAATGCCACGCTCGGCATGACGCCTCGGCGACGGCCAGAGGACACGCCGGAGAACCGGCCACCCCTGATTCCCATCGAACTCGCCGTGTACGGCCCGGAGGCCTTGCGTTTCGCGGCGCTGGAGGCCGGCCGGTACCTGGTCGTCTCCAGGGCACTCCAGCGCCGCCTCATCAGCCAGTCGCATCAGCGCCGGCCACGCATCGAGGTGGACCGGTACGAGACCTTGCACCTGGAGCGGGCCCTGATCTAAGAGCATTCATAGGAGACTGCCCGCCAGTGATGGCGGGCAGGTGTTCCTTGAGGGTCAGGACCGGATGGGGCCAGAAGCGAGAGGGATTACTTCAGGGCGGTGAGCAGGGCCGCGAGGCCAGTGCAGAGGGTGCCGAGAGCCGTCACAAGGACGGCCACATCAGCCCACTTCACTGGCCTGCGCGTGCGCTTCGGTGTATCATTACGGTGTTTCCGCGTAATGATCACCTCCTTTCAGACGCACCTGGGTTGCCTCCCAGGTGCGTTTCGCACAACTGGAATTGCACCTCTGTTCTGGCTTGTCATTCGGCCCGTTCCCCTTCGGAACSCCCTCAGTCTACCTCATCAGACTGCCGAAAGAAAGCGTCCAGGCCGTCAAATTYCGAAATAGACAGGGGTGCTTCTCCCCTCATTTCCACAAAGAAACACGGCCTCTCACGGCCGTGTCGCATTGTCACCAAGTCTGGGCTATTCCAGCGCTTGTGCCTGCCGGAAGACGATCCGCCCTGGCGTCTGCTGCCGGTCGTGAAGCCTCGGCGCAGGCCGTTGCCGGCGGGTCGGGAGAGGGCATAGCGTGCAGGTGTCATCTGGACTGCGAGGCTCACACGCTGCCCTGCACAGCGGACGGACCGGCAGCCNCGAAATAGACAGGGGTGCTTCTCCCCTCATTTCCACAAAGAAACACGGCCTCTCACGGCCGTGTCGCATTGTCACCAAGTCTGGGCTATTCCAGCGCTTGTGCCTGCCGGAAGACGATCCGCCCTGGCGTCTGCCGCCCCACCGTCGGAAAGCCCGGCAGCTCCGGGAACCGCGGGTCATGTGCCAGGCGCATCCGCACATCCGGCACCACCCGGCCCGCTGCCACTGACCCAATCCAGTCCATATCACTCAAGCGGCCGTCCTGGACCTGCACGGTGCCTCGAGGGGCCAGCACCGCCGCCTGCACGGTCATCGTCCGGTTGCCCCCSACCAGGGAAAGCGTCTCGTCTCCRAAGGCCACACTCCCATACTCCGAGATCAGCCCCAGCGCATCCGGGCTGTTCAGGTCCGCGCACGTCGCTGCACGAATCCCGCCGTTCAGRTCGCTCAGGGTCTCGGTCGCCACGGCATACGTCGTGCAGGCCGGGCGCTGGGCGAGCAGGCTCGACGTGACGATCAGGTTCTGCCGTGCCGCGATGCTCAGCGTNTCGCTCAGGGTCTCGGTCGCCACGGCATACGTCGTGCAGGCCGGGCGCTGGGCGAGCAGGCTCGACGTGACGATCAGGTTCTGCCGTGCCGCGATGCTCAGCGTACCGGTATAGGCTGCCGATGCCGGCGTGAGTGCCCGGACCTGCAGGTCGCCCGGCGCCTGCACCAGAGCCGGCACATCCGACAGGATCACCGTGGACTCGGTCACGGCACCCGGGGTCTCCTTCCCGCTCGTCGAGGGCACGCYTACGCCATTGGCCACCCGCACCACGGACATGCGGCCGCGCGACATGGGCGTGAGCACGTACTGATCACAGCTGTTCGTCGTGCACACGTAGAGCCCGGTGCCACCCTCCCACGGGTAGAGCACGACTTCCCGCACGTTGCCGGGGAGGTTGAGACCCGCACGGTCGTTCGTCATGTCCGGCAGGGTCACCCGCCCAGTCCCCATGCCCAGGCCTCCCGCGAAGTTCGGGCAACTCGCCACACTCTGATCGCAGGGATACCCGCCATTGCCTCCGAACTGATTGACCGAGACCGTCGTATTCCCCACGCGGATCTCGCGCCCCTCGGACGTCAGCCCTCCCGGCCACGCACTGCGACCAGCTGCCAGCTGCACCTGCCCATTCACCTGCACCGGCCCGTCGAAGATCATGTCTGCCGGCACGGTCCCCAGCACGTTCGTCAGCACCTGGTAGGCCGTGATGGGGAGCGACCCGGTCGCAGCATTCGCGAATCGCAGCTGGCCGGGCAGCACGCGGGTCCGCTGCGCCTGCTCGTTGCCCTTCGTCACGATGCCCAGCTGCAAGGGCACCCGGTAACTCACCACGTTGCCCTGCACGGCCCGAATGGTGGTGTCCCCAGTGGAGGCCCCCCCACAGGTCGTCGTGCCCCCGATCGACAGGCGCTGCTCGACTGTGGCTGTCCCGCAACTGAGCCACCCCTCCATCTGGGTCGACAGGGACGTCCGGTACGTTCCGCTTTCCAGATTGCCGGTGGACTGGTCCGCGACTCCCTGGGGGAGACCGGTCAGGACCCCTGTGATCAGGCGAGGGGCGCTGAAGGCCGCCTGGGCATTGAGCTGCGCATCCTGCGTGCGTCGGTCGGTCGTCAGGACGTTCGCGCGGGTGGCCACCACCTGAATGGTCATCAGGGCAGCCAGGACCAGAATGACGAACAACACGATCAACACCGCGTTGCCTTGTTCTCGTTGGGGGGAAATCGACATACCTGCATTCTGCGGTGGGTTCTGGTGGTCACCCCCGGCATCTGCCCCAGCCCACCCGTCACTCCCCCCAACAGCCCCTCTAGACCGGGTGTGTCCCAGCGCGCGTTTTCTCAAGGTGTCCGTATGTGCATGTGGGTTTTACTTGCCTGATAAACAACAACATCCGGACACCTCGAAAAAGGAGGCCTGAACAGCTTCATCTCTCAGGGCTGCTGAACGTCCGGTAGATGCCAGTCAGCCGAGGGCACTCCTGGGGAGAGTGCCCCTGCGTAAGAGGTGATGTGGAGACCGAGCATGGGCATGGTCGTGATCCATCCGGCGCCCCGCATCAAGCGCAGGTCGATCTGCACCTCGTCTTCGGTCAGGATGAGGTCGTGCTGCTTCCTCAGCTTGTGGCGGAGAGTGGTCGCTTTCATGCTCGTCGTGTTCTGTTCGACGTCCGAGAGCACCACCTGCTTGACCGTCTCGAAGTGGCGCGACAGGTCGGGAACTCCAGCTGCCATCCAGACCTGGTACCCCATCGGTGTGACCTGCGGGCGCCCGAGCCGACGCTGTAGGTCGCCTGGGGCGAGGACTGAGGTTGACCCGATTTTGCGCAGATGGAGATAAGCCCCCACGATAGGAGGCACCATCATGACGACCCGCAGAATCCATACCGCTGAGTTCAAACGAGATGCTGTGCAACTCGCGCGCACCAGCGGCAATCTCTCCGGCACCGCCCGCGACCTGGGCATCAGTGTCTCCTTGCTGCGAAAATGGCGGAACGCGCAGCAGACCAACGGGGAAACCGCGTTCCCAGGACAGGGCCGTCAGGCCCTGAGCCCCGAACAGCAGGAGATTCAGCGGCTCCGCAAGGAAAACG
>NZ_LMOM01000034.1 GCF_001424185.1 Deinococcus sp. Leaf326
CGAGGAAGACCTCGAAGGACTCCCGATGCTGCTTGCGGGAGAAGCAGGGCAGGATGTCAGAATAGAGCCGTCTGGAACGCGGTTCTTTTGGGTTCACATCCCACTATGGGGCCAAAAGTGCGTTCCAGACGTCCTTTCCCAAAACTGCAAGATGTCAGTTGAGCTCAGTGCCCCTACACATGCAACGCTTATCCAGGCRCGCTGAGCCAGGGCGCATCCTGTTCAGGATCCAGGGGAAGCAAGAGGCCTGCCAACAGATAAGGTCGTGTTCCCTCCTGCGGTTGCTGCGCCGGATCAAGGAGCGCCATCAAGGCATCGATCTGCACCTGTACGGCTCTGGCCTGCACCGCAGTCAGCCATAAGGTCCCCGTAAACTCACGCTGAGCCAGGGCGCATCCTGTTCAGGATCCAGGGGAAGCAAGAGGCCTGCCAACAGATAAGGTCGTGTTCCCTCCTGCGGTTGCTGCGCCGGATCAAGGAGCGCCATCAAGGCATCGATCTGCACCTGTACGGCTCTGGCCTGCACCGCAGTCAGCCAYAAGGTCCCCGTAAAYTCACCCCCGACCTGCCGCTCCCGCAATCTCGGGTCGGGCACTTCCGCCTCGGAGTTGACAGACCCCGYTCCCTCACTGCGGTAGAGCAGCCGGCCCCGGCCCTCCGCACGCTCCAGCAGCCGCGCAGACGCCCGAATCCGCAAGGTTTCGAGATTCCGGACCTGCACCCTCAGTTGCCGTTGCAGGTCTTCGAAAGGCGTGAGGTGGAACGGAATCCGGAGCGCACCAGGAGCCCGGTAGAGCCGCACCGGCCGCCCCGAACGCCGCTGCTCACCGACCTGCGTGAGGAGCCCCAAGCGCTGAAACTGCCGGACCCGGTACATCATCCCCTCGGTACTGACCCCCACCTCCCGAGCGGCCTGCGCGGTCCCCAACGTCCGGCCCAGGAAGGGCTCGAGATGCCGTACGGCTTGCGGATCACTGAGCAGTGCCGCCTGTTCCGGTGTCGTGACCTCAAACCACTCACCCGCATATGAACCCAAAATGGTGTGGGGCATTTTAGGCAGCCTAACCTGAACGCTAGGGCATGGCTTCAGAACCTCCATCTGCCCGACTTCCGCTCCCCTTCTGGACCTATCTCAGCGGACTCACGATGACCGCCCTGGGGGACGCGACCGTTTCCATTGCCGTCCCGTTCCTGGCCCTCGCGAGTTCGCCGGACGCTCCCACTCAGGCGGTGGGGAGCGTGGTCCTGGCCGGCAGTCTGCCCCGCTTCCTCGGCCCCGTCTTGGGTTCGGTGGCTGACCGCGTCTCACCCCGTCCCTTGCTGCTCCTGACCTCCCTTCTCCGGGCGGCCACAGTGGGCGGGCTGGCGGTGCTGGCTCTTGGGGGAGCCGTCCCTCTGACTCTGCTGCTCTTAGGGGCCTTCCTCAATGGTCTTCTGACCACCCTGGCATACACCGCAGGCAGTACCTTCATTCCCCGCCTGGTCGACCCTATGCAGCTGACTCGGGCCAACAGCTTGAACAGCGGCGCCATGATGGGTGTCCCACTGGTGGGTTACGGCTTGGGAGGAAGCCTGCTGCACCTCTCTGGGCAGGCGGGCACGTTAGGGCTCAGTGCACTGTTCCTCCTGGGACTGGCGCTAGCCGCACCCGCTCTTCCCCGCATGCCGGCTGCGCAGCAGGGAGCACCGATGCGTCCTCTGGCCGATCTCCGGGAGGGGTGGCGTGTCCTGCGGACGTCACGCCAGCTGCTGGCCATGCTCGCGTTGAGTTTCACGCTCAATCTGGCCATGAGTCTGATCAATGTGCGCGCACCGGTTCACATGCAGCGTCTGGGACATGGGGCGGCCGATTATGCGGTGTTCGAGATGCTTCTTGCTGGTGGCGTGCTCTTGGGCATCCTGCTGGTCACCCCTCTGGAGCGGCGGTGGTCCCTGGACATGCTGATGGGGTGGGGACGTTGGGTGCTGACGCTGGGCACAGCGGGGTTGGTCTGGCCCGCTGTAGGGGTCTGGTGGAGTGCCGCGCTGGTCTTCGGCGTGGGCCTGGGCCTGCTGGAGGTTGCGGCGGTGACYCGCTCGCAACACTTGGTCCCTCTGGTGCTGCGCGGCCGAGTGATCGGCACCCTTCTGGCCCTCAATGCCGTGGGACTGAGTCTGGGTGCCACACTCGCCGCCTGGCCGGTAGCTACCCCCTGGCTGATGGCTGGGCTGAGTGGCACCCTCCTGCTGCTGGCCCTGAGCTGGCCCTATGCGGTACAGAGATCAGGCGACACACAGCTCCAGGCCTGAGATACCTAGAACGCTTGGACTCCTTGGAGGCTGCCAAGATCGGGCTTGAAATTGGTTTCACCAAGTTCGTATANTATGCGGTACAGAGATCAGGCGACACACAGCTCCAGGCCTGAGATACCTAGAACGCTTGGACTCCTTGGAGGCTGCCAAGATCGGGCTTGAAATTGGTTTCACCAAGTTCGTATAGAGCAGAATAGAAGGGAGAATGCTGAGGGTGACCCTGGAAGTAACGGGCACGAACCCTCTGACGTTCAGCCCTCCAACATTAGCAAGGAGACGGCCCATGAAGCTTCTGCTCACTTCCGGCGGCATCACCAACGCAAGCATCAAGGACGCCCTGGTCGGCATGCTTGGCAAACCGATCGCTGATTCCAGTGCTTTGTGCATCCCGACAGCACAGTGGGGTCACCCGATGTGCGGCCCAGCCTCCGTACGGCGTTTCGTCACTGACCAGACCCCAGCAACGATGTGTGGCCTGGGATGGAAATCGGTTGGCGTCCTCGAATTGACCGCGCTCCCAAGCATCGGCCGAGAGCGGTGGATGCTGTGGGTCCAGGCAACGGATGTGCTGCTCGTGGATGGCGGTGACGCAACTTACCTGAGTTACTGGATGCGGGAATCTGGACTGGCAGAACTCTTGCCTTCGCTGCCCGGGACTGTCTGGGTGGGGCTCATTGCAGGGAGCATGGTGATGACACCTCGGATCGGTGTCGACTTTGTCGAATGGCCGTCCGCACCCGACGACTGCACACTCGGAATCGTCGACTTCGCGATTTTTCCGCACTTGGATCACCCGGACCTTCCTTGGAACACGATGGCCTCGGCCACACGGTGGGCGGCTGGAATGGCGGCGCCGTGTTACGCGATCGATGACCAGACCGCCATCAAAGTGGTGGACGGGACCATCGAAGTGCTTTCCGAAGGCCAGTGGAACCGGTTGACCCCCTAGAGTCTGCCAAGCAACTTAGGCAAAAGTGTCTTGAAGTTGCTGCACAGCAGAAGGCAAGCCCGATCAGTGTCGATGGTACGCGGTACGCCATCCCAGCACCAGGTCTCGCTCCCCGCTGTCGTCGGCACCCCCCTACGCCACACGCAGCACCTTCTTTGAGGTACGGCATACGCCTCGCCAGGCTGCACCATGCCTGTCACGTCCCCATCTGCTCTGTGCGGACCTTTGTCTGGAGCCGCACTCCATGACAGTTGCCACAACGCCGTCAAGGGGTATGGGTGGCTGCCGTTGGTGACGTGGCGGATGACGTTTCTGATAAGCCCTGGGCGGCAACCACGGATTGAAAGTCTCGCCTGGACTGCGCGACCTGCCCGTGGTACTTCTCAGCCCACTC
Organism: Deinococcus sp. Leaf326; assembly: GCF_001424185.1. Lineage (NCBI taxonomy): Bacteria > Thermotogati > Deinococcota > Deinococci > Deinococcales > Deinococcaceae > Deinococcus > Deinococcus sp. Leaf326. Next base: position 3,636 of record NZ_LMOM01000034.1, read on the forward strand.
CCAGACACCACAGAACGCCTCGCTTAAACTCAAGCCCAATTCAGTCAACCGGTAATCGACATGCGGCGGAATGACCGGATGCACCGTGCGCTGCACCAGTCCGTCGCTCTCCAGTTGCCGCAGGGTTTTGGTCAGCATCTTCTGACTGATGCCGCCCACAAGGTCGCCCAGCCGCGTAAAACGCACCGTGCCGTGTTCAGCCAGTTCCTCTAGGATCAACATGGTCCACTTGTCGGCGACGCGCCCAATCATTTCACGGACCAGAAGCTCAATCTCTGGCCCAGGCTGACCTACCAGGGGCTTCCCCTCCAGCGTGACTTGTTGCTTCGCCTGTAGATTTCCCATCAAAACATCACTCTCCTTTGGGTAAGTATAGAACTTTAGGGTGCCTAATTCTCAATGGAGAGTGATCTCCTTAGACTGATTTTTAGGAGAAATAATATGAATCTGAGAGGCAATACGATCCTTATTACAGGTGGCGGTTCGGGTATTGGATCGGGACTGGCTGAGGCGTTTCACAAGCTCGGCAACACGGTCATCATCGCGGGCCGGAGACAACAAGCCCTCGACGAGGTCACGGCAGCCAACCCTGGCATGAAATCGGTTCGACTCGATGTGGATGATGCCGACTCTATCCGCAGCGTCATGGTGCAGGTCATCCGTGATTTCCCAGCACTGAACGTACTGGTCAACAATGCGGGCATCATGCAGACCGAGAGCGTGCGGGCCCTGCCCGACATGCTGAACGTGGCCGAAGCGACCATCGCTACCAACCTCCTGGGGCCCATCCGCCTGATCAACGTCGTCCTGCCTCATTTTCACGAGCAGGCGCAGGGGAATCCGCAGGCGCGCGCCACTGTGATCAACGTGACTTCCGGTCTGGCCTACGTGCCCCGTGTAGATACGCCGACATATAGCGCCACCAAAGCTGCCCTGCACTCCTATTCGCAGTCGCTCGCGGCTCAGCTTAGAGGCACCAGTACCCAGGTCATCGAACTTATTCCGCCACTGGTGGCCACCGAACTTACGCCTGGTCAGTCGGCCAATCCACGCGCATTGCCGCTGAGTGAGTACGTCGAGGAAACGATGCGCCTGCTGGCCGAGCAGCCGGAAGCGAGCGAGATCGTCGTCGAGCGCGTCAAGTTCCAGCGCCATGCCGAACGTGAGCACCGCTACGAGGCGGCTTTCGACCTGATCAACCAACGAGACTGATCGCGGCTAAAGACTGCCAAAAATCCTATGCAAAAGAGGCTTGAGGTGGTGACCGAGCAGAAGATGGGCGGCCAAAAACTGGAAGCCGACCAGCGTTGACAGCAGCCGTTCGAGGTCCCGTCCAAGACGTCTGAAACCTGAGAGCCATGCGAATGAGCGCTTGACGACCCAAAGGCATGGAAGCAGGATGAAGCTCTTCGACGCCTTTGGACGTTTCACGACTATTAGGGCTACTGGATTGATTCAGAAGAATCTTGGGTAGCGAGGCGTACGATGGACCTGGAGGTGAGGTATGCCCCGCGGTCGCCACTCTCCGGTTCCTCAACCTATGCCTGACGAACGTGCCTTTCTGAATGCACTCGTGCGAAGACGTCAGACCCCAAGGGGTCTGGCTACCCGAGCCAGAGTCATTCTGCTCAGCGCGGACCACCCCGAATGGACGTTAAGCGATATCGGCCAGCATGTTGGGTTATGCGACGACACCGTGAGTGTCTGGCGCCGACGGTTTATTCAGTCTGGCATTGACGGGCTGAGTGACGCGCCGAAGAGCGGAGCACCGCGCTCCATTCAGGATCAGCGGGTCGAACAGGTCGTGCGCCTGACCCTTGACACGCCCCCCGAGAATGCGACGCATTGGTCAACCCGAAGCATGGCAAAGGTCAGTGGGCTCACGCAGAGTGCCGTGCATCGTATCTGGCAGGCGTTCGGGTTACGGCCCCACCTGACATCCAGTTTCCAGTTGTCCAAAGACCCGCTGCTGATCGAAAAGGTCCGCGACATCGTGGGCCTGTACCTGTCGCCCCCGGACCGGGCGCTGGTGCTGTGTGTGGATGAAAAGCCGCAGATTCAGGCCCTGGAACGTGGCTCCACCACGTTCCCCATGCAGTTGGGACAGGAAGAGCGCAACGGGCACACCTACATCCGGCATGGCACCACCACCTTGATTGCTGCACTGGATGCGAGGGTTGGAACAGTGATTGGCCGCTGTTACCCCAGGCACCGGACCGTGGAATTTCTGGACTTCCTGGAGGAGATCGACCGGCGAGTTCCTTCGGAGCTCGCGGTACATGTCATTCTCGACAACTACATCACGCATAAGACGAGAGCGGTCCAGGGCTGGCTGGTCCTGCATCCGCGGTACACGTTCCACTTCACACCGACGAGTGGGTCGTGGCTGAACTTGGTGGAGTCGTGGTTTGCGCTGCTCAGTCGTCGACGGCTGCGTCGCGGTGATTTCCATTCGAAGGACGATCTTGAACAGGCCATTGAGGCGTTCATCGCTCAGAACAATGAACATCCGCAACCATTCGTGTGGAAACGGTCGGCGGACGACATTCTGGACAGCATCCGACGGTTCTGTCTCCCATACCTCGGTACATCAATTTCCTAGGATTCTTCTGCATCAGACCACTAGGCCATAGAGGGTAGCCGTAGGTGTAGGCCTGGTAGGGGCCGGCGGCCAGGGCTGGTGCCAGAGCGGCCGGCGGGGTCACGCCGCCCCCCGCAGCAGGACTTCGGCGTAGGGCACGGTCCAGACGAGCGGATGCGCCAGCCGGTGGCCCCAGTACCCGTCCTCGCCGAAACAGGTGCCGTGGTCGCCGTACAAGATGAGCAGGGTGTCGCCCCGGCGCCGCAGGGCGCCGAGCAGCGGGGGCAGGGCCGCGTCCACACTGCGCAGGGCAGCGCGCTGCGTGTTGGGCGAGTCGCGGCGGGCGCCCGGCACATGGGGGCGGGTCGGGGCGTGCGTCGCGGCGAAGTTCACCAGCAGGAAGACCCGCCCGGGTACGGCCTCCAGCCGCCGGGCGGCCACCTCGACCTGCCGGGCTGCCGAGTCGCGGTGCCCGGTGCCCGTGGCCGGCGACCAGTGCGCCTCATGGAACAGGGCAGGGAGGGTCTGCCCCAGGACGCTGCGGCCACTGAAAAACCCGACCCCGCCCACGCACACCGTCCAGTAGCCGCGCGCGGCGAGGGCCGCCGGCAGGGTAGCCTCCGCGAAGGTGAAGGTCCGGCGGCCCGTGCTGACGCTGCCTGCGAACTCGGCCGCGAACAGCCGGGGGTGGCGGCCGGGCCGCGCCGGGGTGGGCAGGAATCCTGCCAGGAAGGCCTAGTGCGCCGCGTAGGTGGAGCTGCCCGGCGTATGCCGCGCTTCCCACCCGCCACATGGTCAGGAGGTGGTCGGTGCGCTGCATCCGCACATGCGGCGCGCACCCGACCAGCTGCGCGTCGAGGTCCAGCAGCGTCTCCCGGAATCCGGCGTACCACGCCCGCAGGGGGGCCAGTTCGCCGGCCGCGAGGTCGCCAGCCCGCCCGCCATCCCGCGCGATGAGCGCCCGCTCGGTATCGAGGTCCTCGCCCGGCGAGTCGAAGCGCACCCAGGTGCCAGGCCGGACGTGCTCGCTCAGCACCGTGCGCCCGTGCAGAAGGTCGAGGTAGGACACGACCCGCGCGGGCGGCCGGCGGCGGCCGGCGAGGCCTGGAAGGCGCGGGTCCGGCGCCCCTGCGGCGGCGCGACGAGCAGCAGGTTGGTGCCCGGTGCGGCCCCCCTCATTCGCCCAGGGCGACGTAGCGCCAGTCGTCCTCGTCGTCCTGGCGGTCCGAGACGTCCAGCTCGATGCCGTGCGCGTCCGCCCAGGCCTGGAGGCGGCCGGCCATCTCCTCGGAGAGCCAGTTGAACTGGAGGTCGAGCTTCTTCAGGTGGCCCAGGCTGGGGTTATCCACCAGGGCCTGGGCGCCCTCGTCAGTCAGCACGCCCATCAAGAGGTCCAGCACCTCCAGCGACCCCACCACCGGCGCCGAAGAGAAGACCTGCGCCACCTGATCCTGATGATCGCTGTTCTTCAGGCCCAGGTAGCGCAGCGCGGGAAAGCGCAGGCCCTCCAGCAGGGGGCTCAGGTCCTCGACGCTATTCATCGCGCCGTAGTCCTCCGTGCCCAGCCACAGTTCCGGGTGGGTCAGGGCGGGCAGGTCGGCCTGCACCACCTGCCGGACGAGGGCGCTGGAGAGCCCGCCCGCCTCGATGACCAGGGTCCGCAGGTGCGGCAGCGCGAGGCCGGGGAGTTCGAATTCATTGCCGCCCCGGATGCCCAGGTCGATCAGCCTGGGAAAGGCCTGGACCAGGGCGCTGAGGTCCATGTTGGCAATCCAGGACACCTCGCTCTCTTCCGAGGAGATGTCGTTGATGTACAGCACCCGCACCTGCGTGAGCTGCGCGGCGGCCACCCGCAGGGGCTCAGCCATCTCGGCCCGGATGTCGGCGTCCGTCAGGGTGTCGGTGCCCCAGTACCCGATCACCAGCCCCTGCATTCGCTCGGCGCCGGGCGGCCGGAGCTACTCGGCCAGCAGCGCCGGCCAGCTCCGGTCGCTGTCGTAATCGGTGCTCAGGCGGTGGATCTGCGTGTTCGGATCGCCCAGTGGCTGCCCCGGCGCCCACTGCACGATTTCGAATCCCCCGAAGTGTTCCAGATGTCCGTAGGACTGTTCCGCGTGGGCCATGCCTCAGCTTATCCAAGGTCCTGCGCCACGGCTCCTCAATATGAGCCGCCCTGTCGGGTCTCTCGCCCTGGAAAGGCGGGCCGCCACTTCCAGGCGCGCTGAGACAACAGGGCTGAAATTCAGTCAGCGACAGTCGGGAACATTGCAGTCCACATACCGGCGTGATTCGTCGGCGAACTCCAGAAAGACGATTCGCCCTGTAACTCCCTCCTGCAGATTTTAAAGCTGACCAGGGTCAATGAAGGAATTTTAGACTAGGCCTTTGAGACTGTTGACGGTGCTTTTTATCAAGCAGATAAGCCTATGAATTTGGGGGCATATGGCATTCCCCGCTAGGCCAGATTCAAGATTTCAAATCTATCTCTGCGCGACATAATAAATCTTCTGGAGGACGGTCATCTACGACGTCTAAAGGAATTACTCCCGGTTGATATGTTTGCGATCATGCCGAGATTTTGGGGAAGTGACAGGGATGTCTATAAAACGGCAAAAAACACCGACCACAGACGGCAACAGTCACGGCGAATAACCGCCTGACACGCTTAGGCACCCCGAGCTTCCATACGGCCATCAGGCGGAACAGTTCGCCCCGACCGAGAACACTCCACAAAAAACGCGGCTCCATCCGCCAAGACCGGGCCGCGCTCCTCAGAGGAGGACCCATGCAGTCTACCCTTACGGTGGCCTGGTTAGCCCTGCTGTTGCTCGGCTTCGCCAACCCGGCACCGATGCAGAGCCCGCAGGCTCTTGACACCATCCAGACGCCCACTTTTCCCTTCATTGCCGACATCAACCCCAAGCCCATCCCCGGCGGCGGCTGATCCGGCTCCCTGGGCTCTCCCAGGGGCCCTCCGTTATCTCTACACTACGTGGGCATGCCCACCCGCCGCTCCGCCCGCCCCTCCAAACAGGACTTTACTGAGCTAAACGAAGCCCTGCAGCACCTATGTGCTCAAGGTGAGTTGGAACCGGCCTGCACCACCATCGAGCATGGATTGGCCCGGCAACCGCCATTCAAGATCCAGGAAGGCTGGGTGGCCTCGTTCGAGCAACTTCCCGCCGAGATCCGGGCCGGGCACCCCCAGGCCGCCTGGCTCAGCATCCGGCTGTATACACACATCCGGCAATTTGATGAGGCACTGGCCTTCACGGAGCAGGCTCGCCGAGGACTGTCGGAGGCGGAGTTCGCTCCTCTGACCGCCTACGAGGCCCTCTCACTCACCAGCCTGGGTCACCACCAGCAGGCCCTCGACGTCCTGGCGCCTGTGCTGGACGATCTCTCTGGTCTGGCGGCCGGGACCGGCTGGCGTGCACAGGGCCAGGCCCTGGAGTCGCTGCGACAGGAGGGCTGGCAAGCCGCTTACGTGCGGGCGCGGAGTTTCCTGCAGGGCCGCCCCCTGGGTCTGGTCTGTCTTCAGGAGGGCATGGCACTGGACCTTTCTGGACAGTTTGCGCAGGCCCGCGATCTCTGGCGTCAGGCCCTCCCGCTTCTTCAGGAGGACCCTGTCTACGTGGCCTGGCTGCGGCATGCCCTGGGCAATTCCTTCCTGCGCTTCGCCCTCCCCGAAGCCGAGGACCACTTTCTCGCCATGGAGCAGGCCGTCCGTGACGAGTTGGCGGCGCTCTTCCGGCCCTGGGCCGCCTGCGGCCTCGCGGCAGCGCGGCTGGCACAGGGCGAGTGGCCCCGTGCCCTGTCAGGCTACCGCCGGGCCATCCGCCTGGCCCAGGAGCCGATAGACCAGCGGCTGGCCTGGCGGGGGCTAGGCTATACGCAGCGCCTGATGGGCAAGCCGGAACTGGCCCTGGAGGCCTTACAGAAGGCCACATCCATCACCCCCGAGAATGTGGCGAGCGGACAGTCCTGGGTCTACGTGGATATCGCCGCCTGCTATGCCCAGCTCGGTCGGCCGAAGGAGGCATGGGCCGCCCTGGAGCGTACGGGGCCGATGGGATGGGATGATCAGGAACGTGGCTCAATTGTCCGGGCGGCCCTAGCCTATCAGGCCGGTGATCTCGCCGAGGCGACCCGGCAGCTGTCCTCCGTGCACATAGACGCCTTGTGGGTGCGAGAGGAAGCCCATTGTTTTCCTGACCTGTTCGACACCTGTGCCCCGCAACGCCCCGTGCCCCTGAGTTACAGCGGGCAGCTCCAGGTCGAGGTCCATGCCCTGGGGCCGCTGCTGGTCAAGGTCAACGGGCGGCCGGTGCCTCTGCGCCCAACGGGCCGCGCCGGGGAACTGCTCGTGCTGCTGCTCGAACAGGGCAACCGCGCGGCTACCGAGGTGCTCGGCGACCTGCTGTATCCCAACGGCGCCCAGAAGCGCTCCAAGAGCCAGGCAGTCTGGGGACTGGTGCGGGAACTGCGCGAAATCCTGGGCTGGGAGGAAAGTGTCCTGGCGCAGGACGGCGTCTACCAGCTCGATCCTGCGGTCCAGTGGTGGTACGACGTACGTGAGGCGCTGGCCCGGGGCGAGGCGACGCCGCAGTTTCTCAGCGGCAACTATCAGGCCTGGGTCGTGGAGCGTAGCAATCTCCTGACCTTCCATGAGTCTTAGACACTTAGATTGATTGACAGTACCAAGTGGACTGTTTCATATCGACACTCGCACGACGGGGTCCCTCTATCGTCCGGGCGTGACCGCAAGTTCAGAAGATTCTGTCAGCAAGGAGAGCGCCCATGCGCGCAACGCCCGGCGCCTGTATTCCGTGATCGAGATGCTCCGGATCAAGGAACGGAACGTCGAGGAACTGACCGAGCTCTTCGACGTCCCCCGGCGGACCATCCTGCGTGACCTCGCCGCCATAGACGAGATGGGCCTGGGCTTGCAGCGCTCGGCGCCCTACCGCTACAGGCTACCGGCCTGCGCCCAGGCGTTCCGGCCGGTTGAGGCGCTGGTGGTGCATGCCGCCACGCGGCTGCTCTACCACCACGCCTCCAGCAAGAACCGGGAATACCTGCTGGCCCTGGAGAAACTCACCGCCGGTCTGCCCCCCGGCCTCCAGGACGTGATGCGGCGGTCCATTCAGGACCTCACGCCCCAGCTCCGCGGCGACGGCGCGCTGGAACGGGTCAGCGACGCCTGGATCAACCGCCGGTACATCGCCTTCGACTACATGGAGCCGAACGGGGTGCCGGAGCGCTGCGAACTGGCCATCTACTTCGTCGAGATCTCGCGCGGCGACCTCGCGCCCTACGTGATCGGCTTCGACCGAAGCACCCGCGCCGCCATCCGGAGCTTCAAGCTGTCCCGCATGAAGCGCATCACCCTGCTGGACGATACCTACGCCATCCCCGGCGATTTCGACCCGAGGCTGCACCTCACCGACACCTGGGGCGTAGTAGGCCAGTCGCCCGAGAACGTCACCGTGACGCTGCGGTTCGCGCGGGAGGTGGCCTCTCGGGTGCTGGAGGGGGGCTACCCAAACCTCACCGTCGAGGAGATGGGCCATGCCGACTACAGCCTGGTCGTCAAGGTGCAGGCGGGGCTGGACCCCACCGGTCAGTCCCGGGAACTCCTCTCCTGGATTCTACGCTGGGGGTCCTGCGTGGAGGTGCTGGACCCGCCTGAACTCCGGGCGCAGTGGCTCGAGGAAGCGCGGGCCATCGTGGCGAAATTCGGTCAGCCCACGAACTGAGGTGGCCCGTGAGCTGGGGGTGCCGCTGGCCCGCGCGTCCTACCTGCTGGCCAAACTCCAGCGCGAGGAGATCGCCCGCGTGGAACGCACCGAGGCCCGGGCGGGGGCGGCCCATCAAGCGCTACCGCGTGGCCGACACTTGGTTCGTGCCCTACGAGGTGACGGCGGCCGAGACGCTCGAAAGTTTCTGGGCGGCGCAACTTATCCCCCGCATGAACGGGGTCGCCGGGTTCGTGACCCGCCAGTTGCAGGAGCATCACCCGGTCTGGGGCTTCTGGATCTCCCGGGGCGAGGTCTACAACAACCTGGAAGTCGGGGATCAGCACGGGCCGGCGACCGACCTGCTCTCGGGCGACGAACCCCTGATGCTCACCGTCGCGGCCCTACGGCTGGCCGAGCCCCAGGCGAGACTGCTGAAACGGCGCCTGCTGGCCCTGCTCATGGAGGCCTCGTCCTGGGAGACAGCCGGCGCGACCGAATACACCCTGAGCCTGCTGTTCGTCAGGGGCAGCATCGAATAAGGGGCGCAGCGTTCCGGGGGCGCAGGCCGGGCCGCGAAACCTCCAGCCGGAGGAGCTTCAGCTTTCCACACCCCCCGCGTCCCTGCCCTTACCCGCCGGTGCCGAAGACCCCGAACTCGTAGAGCGAGTAGCCGTAGCCGGTGGCGCGCGCGGTGCCGTACAGCCGCACGTAGCGCCCGCTACCGCTGACATTCAGGCTCTGGGTGCCGCCCGCGCCGCTGGTCGTGGAGTGCAGGGTGGTCCAGGCCCAGCCGTCGTTCGACACCTGAATCTGGAAAGCCTTGCCGTAAGCCGCCTCCCACTGGAGCGAGACCCGGCACAGGGAGCGCACGCTGCCCAGGTCCACCTGAATCCACTGCGGATCGGCGAACGCGCTCGACCAGCGGGTGCCCGTATTGCCATCGAAGGCCGCGCCCGCTGCCATGCCGCCGCTCTCAGCCGAGGACGCCGTGGCTACCCTGCCCTGCGCTAGGTTGACCGTCCCACACGCCGCCTCCCCCCCGCCCGACCCCGCCGCGCCCGGCAGCGAGAGGTAGTACTGCCCCAGTTCGGTCAGCTGCCCGTTGGCGCCCAGGAGGCTGGTGAAATGCGTATCGTTACTCCAGCGGCCCGTGAACCACGCGTAGCGGAACACGTCGCTGCGGGCCTCCAGCGTGGTCACCATGTCGGCCATCTGGGCCTTCTGCTTGGCGACACTGTCGATCTGGGCACTGCCGTCGCCGCTGTGCCAGTTGGCGAATTCGGTGACCCAGAAGGGCTTGCCGTACTTTTTCAGGCGGTCAAGCTGTCCGGCCAGGCCGTAGTCGTACCAATGGAAGCCTAGGTAGTCGATCTGGGGGTCACGGCCGCCGTTCTTGCCCCGGTACGCCGAGTAGAAGGCGTCGAGCCAGACGACTGGGTCATTGTAGGCACTCATGGTGCCCCAGGTGATCTGCGGCCCCACCAGCTTGACGCCCGTGTCGCGCGCCACCTGCTCATAGCGGGGCCAGACGTCGGCGGCCTGCGTGGGCGTAAGGTTGGCCTGATCGGTGAGGTTCGGCTCATTCATGACCAGGAGGTATTTGACCGCCGGGTCGGCCTTCAGGCGGCTGGTGACCGCCGCGGCGTCGAAATTCCCATTCCAGACCATCGGCACGAAATCCATGCCGTAGGTCGAGGCCGCGTTCTGGGGCGCGCCGCTGTTGGGGGCCGGGCTCCAGTTGTACCACCAGCTCACGCCCGGGGCGAGGGCGGCGAGATCGGGCGTGGTGGCCAGATCGTAAGCCAGGCCGCGCTTGGCACTCTTGGTCGTCGCCTGGGCGGTAAAGGACGGCGTGGCTGCCGACTCCGAAACCACAGGGGCGGGCTGCTGCCCACAGGCCCCCAGGATGAGGGTGAGGGACAGAAGACGCGAGAGGGACAGGCGTGTCATGATGGACCTCGCAGGTGGGGCACCAGAACGGCCGGGCGGGGGGCTTCGGTCGGCAGCGCAGGAGTCCAGGGAGCACGGGTCTGGCCTGCGCGCAGGGTACGGGCGCTCTGGAAAATCGGAAACGACATGGCGCCTCCTGGGATCCGGTGGGGACGGGAAGTCGAGATTCGACTGGACGAGTTGTGTCTCGTGACCAAAATATAGCGCTATATTTTTGAAGCGGCAAGGGGTCGGCGGGAAAACTGCGCGAAATCCAGCAGCTCACGACGCGGCCATGCTTATGAGGGTGCTCTCGGACAGCACCGGGGGCGCAGGTGAAGCCGGCCTGTCTGTGATACCCACCGCCCTATACCTCTCGGCCGACTCTGGCCCGCCCGAGCCGGGAAGCTGGACGTGGCGAACCGGCCGGGATGACACTGGGGACACCCTGGAAGCGCAGTCGGGAGAGGCGGGCCAATAACGCCCCTCTAGCTGGACCGTCCTCAGAGGCCGCACTCGGCACGGGGGAACGGCCGGAGTGCTTGAATGATGGTGTGATGGCAAAGCTGGGCATTCCCACTCCACTCTCCTGCTTGGTCGAAGGAACCTGTGGGGGTCACGCCGAACGGGTGGGGCTGCTGGCGTCCCGAATCGCTTTCCTGTTGAAGCTGGATGTGGAGCTGGCCCTGGTCGCTGGGTATCTGCATGACGTAGGGAAGGTCTGTGTCTGCCCAAGTGTGTTGAACAAGCCTGGACCGTTGACCACGCTGGAGCGACAGGCGATGCAGCACCACGCGGCCTATGGGGCACAGCTGGTGCAGGAAGGGTGGCCGGCGGTACCGGCGGAGGTCGTGACCGCCGTGCTGCGGCACCATAAGCGGCTGGACGGCCAGGGCTATCCCGGGCGTCAGATGGAGTTGGACCCGTTGAGCGCGGCGGTGGCGGACATCTATGACGCACTCACACAGCCGTGGGTCTACCGCCCTTGGGTGTGGGCTGGGCCAGAGTTGGTGCAGGCCTTGTTCGCACAGGCCTTGCCGAGAGCGCCTCTGCTGGCCTTGTGTTCGTTGGTCGGGCTGCGCCCCTCCTGAAGTGCGAGGGCGCTGGCAGGCGGGATAGGAGCATGATCGGTCGAGGCCTGGTCATACTCGGATTGTCAGCGCGTTTCTGGTTGGCCGCGCAATACCTGGGACTCGCCGCCTCAACGCCTCTCCCTGGGAGGCTTGATGGCCGGTGGTCTTGTCACCCTCCTGTGAGGAGTGCTACGCAATAGTTCCAAATTGATCCCTGACTTCACTCCGTAGGACTCATCTGATTCCTGCGCCACCTTCCCACTTCGCTCGTCTCCCCATGACTCTCCCTCACCGTCATCAGGCCGCTTCCTGTCTCTTTGAGCTGACTCCATCAATGACTGGGATCTACGAGGTCCCCACCCTCACCCCCTGGGCGCGAGGACGGCGATCACTCTGAATAGCTCCGTTCCCATCAGCCTGAATAACCTCTATAACTCCTCCCCTTTGACAAGGAGTTCCCACCATGCGCCGACAGATCCTGCTCCTCCTACTCCCCGCCTTTCTCGTCGCCGCCTGCGGGCAGACGCCCCCAGCCACGCCGGGTAAAACGACCCCAGGGGCCATCACGCCCGGTACACCTGCGCAGCAGCCCCTGCCCGGCATCTTCCAGATCGATTTCAGCGGGGTTGGCACCGATACCCCCATAACCCGGGTGCAGTCCCTTCAGGAAGGTCTTCTGAGCGCGCAGGCCCTTATAGGTGCCCCGGACCAGTTCAGCTTCTCGCAGATCTCGGCCCAGACCTTCACGATCACCGCCACAGGTACCCGACACGTGCGCGTGACCTATAAGGTCACGAATACCTCCTCCCAGACGCTCCGCAATCCGAAGTTCGTGGCTGTGGTCCCCCAAGGCAGCACGACCGACAGCGTGTTCACGAACGTCCGATACTTCGACGGCTCAGACGCTAGTGCCACCATCAGCAAACTCGCGCTGATTCAGGCCCAGAGTTTCGATACCTCCACGGGAGACGTGACTGCCGATCCGAAGGCGAATGCGCTTCTGACTGGACTGGATGTCAGCCAGGTCGATACCACAGGCAAAGGCATCAAGACCCTGACCCAGACCGGTTGGTGGTTAACAACGCCGCCGGCAGCTGGGGACGATACATTCATGGCCCCCGGGGACAGTTCACTCATCACCTTCGGCGTGAATGTGCCCATGACCTCGGCGCTTGATGGCGGCGCGACCAGAGACCCATTCAGCTTCTCGCTGAACGTCACTGCCGTGCAGGACACTTCGCCAGCACTGGCACCTCTGACTTCAGCGGTCAAGCAGTGGGATGGGGCGAGCCAGACCTTCGGGAACTATGTCAACTTTCCGACGCAGACCTATACGGAGAATGGGGAGACGATCACGCAGAGCCTCCCGGCCCATTACGACATTAACGAGTTGAACGGCTCGACGACTGCGAAGGTGCTCTGTGCCGGCGACGCACAGATGAGTGTGACGAACATCAGTACGGCAAGCTTCCCGAACCGGTGGCGGGTGCAACTTTTCTCGCAGGGAGCGCACACCCTGAACGTGTTCGAGGCCAGGAGCTGTCCAGCCAGTGGCACGCCCCTCCTGACTCAGATGGTGGCTGGGGTTGGGACAAGCGGGACCACCCTCGCTTCGGGCAGCTATCACGGTCTGGCACTGAAGGCGGATGGGACGGTCCAAAGCTGGGGCGATAACCAGTTGGGGCAACTCGGGGATGGCACAACCACCCGACGGAATGCTCCTATCACCGTGAGTGGCCTGAGCGGGATCACGAGCCTCGCTGGGGGCCAGAGCCACAGTCTGGCGCTCCGGGTAGATGGGACGGTCCAAAGCTGGGGCGATAACTCCTACAGGCAACTCGGTAACGGCAGGACAGCCCAGCAGACTCAGCCGGTCACTGTCAGCGACCTCTATGGGATCATGAGCATCGCGGCAGGCGCTTACCACAATCTGGCCTTGAAGGCGGACGGCACGGCCTGGAGCTGGGGCTGGAATGCCTACGGGCAATTGGGTGACAGTACCACCATAGAGCGGACTAGACCGATTGCCGTGAGGAGTCTAAGTGACATCGTGAGCATCGCTGGGGGCAATGATTATAGTCTCGCGCTCCGGGCAGACGGGACCGTCTGGAGCTGGGGCTCTAACGTCTCCGGGCAATTGGGTGACGGCACCACCATCAATAGGTCTACGCCGGTGAAAGTCATCAATCTGAGAGGGGTCACGGGGATCACTGCGGGCTACCGTCACGGTCTGGCCTTGAAGGCCGATGGGACGATCCAAAGTTGGGGCCTGAACACTAGGGGACAACTGGGGGACGGCACCACCACCAATCGGAGTACGTCTGGTCCCGTCAGCGGCCTGAGCGGGATCATGAGCATCGCTGCGAGCGGCAATCACAGTATGGCGTTGAAGGCGGACGGCACGGCCTGGAGCTGGGGCTGGAACGCTTACGGACAACTGGGTGACGGTGCCACCATCACTCGGAGTACGCCTGGTCCCATCAGCGGCCTGAGCGGGATCTCAAGTCTCGCTGGGGGCGAATTGTCCAATATGGCGTTGAAGACGGACGGAACGGCCTGGAGCTGGGGGAATAACACCTACGGGCAACTGGGGGACGGCACGACTACCCCTCGGAGTACGCCTAGTCCCGTCAGCGGCCTGAGTGGGGTCGCGCAGCCGACGCCTTATTGAGGACGACCAAAGTACGCATCAGCCCTCGTAGGCCGTCAGGTGCTGCGGGGCGCAGTTCCAGATTCGCCCGAGTCTATGGTCGACCCTGACTTACGTTATTCTCAATAAGACAGCATCCGCCCTCCACCGAAGGTCATCAGACGCCCGCAGAACGTCTCGCGCCAACTCAACGTTGTTCCGATTCCCAGTTGTCCGTGAGGCCCAGTCCCCTACAGTGAAGGTCATGCAGTTTATTGGCCTGGGCGGAACGGACGAAGTTGGGGCAAGTTCCTACCTCTACCTCTTAAAGGAGGGCAACCTCCTCATCGACGCCGGGCTCCGGCCGGGGCGAGTCGGTGAAGCTGCCCTTCCAAAGCTCGAGATCCTNGTCCAGCGCCGAGAGGGTCCGGCTGACCCACCTGGAAAAGGTGGAGGTGCTCGACGAGAAGCGCTCGCGCTGGACTGTCAAGGCGCCCGCCGGAACGCACGTGAGCTGGGAAGCCGAAATCATGGCTGAGGAGCCGGGGCAGCAGCTCCGCGACGATCTGATGCGGTTCAAGGCGGAACGGACGAAGTTGGGGCAAGTTCCTACCTCTACCTCTTAAAGGAGGGCAACCTCCTCATCGACGCCGGGCTCCGGCCGGGGCGAGTCGGTGAAGCTGCCCTTCCAAAGCTCGAGATCCTCGGCGAGCACCCGCCTACGGCCATGGTCCTCACCCACGCGCACCTGGACCACGTCGCCGGGCTGCCCGTGGTCATCCGACGTTTCCCGGACCTGCAGATCTACTGCACCGAGGCCACGGCCCGCATTGCCGGCCTGGTGCTGGCGGATACCCTTAAGGTCAGTACCGAGCAAGGCTTCCCGATGTTCACTCCTGGAGAACTCAAGCGTACGCTCGAGCGCTTCCAGCCCCTGCCGTACTTTGACCGGGTCAGCGACCACGGCTTCGCCTTCACGCTCTTCCCGAGTGGGCACCTCCTGGGCGCCGCGAGCGTCATGATCGAGAGCGGTGGCCGCAGCGTCTTCCACACCGGGGACGTCAGCAACGTCGACACGCCGGTGGTGAATGCAGCCTGGTTACCAGAGCAGATCACGCTCGTCGACGCCGTGGTCTCCGAGAGCACCTACGGTGACACCCTGCTCCCCTCCCGCAAGGAACAGGTGCGGACCTTCGTCGCCGCGATCGGCGAGACCCTCCGGGGTGGAGGCAAGGTCCTAATCCCCTCGTTCGCGCTCGGTCGGGCGCAGGAGATCACCCAGATCCTCCAGACGAGCATGGCCAGTGGCCTGCTGCCCAGCGTGCCCCTGTACCTCGATGG
>NZ_LMOM01000035.1 GCF_001424185.1 Deinococcus sp. Leaf326
CGCCAGGGCCTGATGCAGGAGGGGCGCTTCTGCGGGRACGCTCCAGACYTCCTCACTGTGCCCAGGGAGCAGGTCCTGAAGCGTATCCCGCAAGTCCAGGCGAGGATCTGGACCTCTCTCCTTGCACTGTCGGAAGCTGGCCGCTGCCGGTTACTGGTCTTGAGGTTCATCTTCGGAGCGTCCACCTGCCCGAACCCAGCTGCCGGGCAAGGTTCCTGCAGCTTCTGGAGTGACCGCCTGGCGTAAAGCACCCATCAACTGGGTCAAATGATGAGCAGAGACCAAGACAGTGACGCGGCCCTGCAGATAGAGAGGGTCGAAGGAATGGATGTGTGGATGTTCGATATCTCGGAGACGGACCGTGAACTGCCGTCCCCCCTTTTCGAAGACGACCTGTTGACCACTGCCTGGGACCCACCGCAACTCGATGTTCGAGAGTGGGGGAATATCTGCGCGGATGGCAATGGGCTCCCGTGAGGGGCTCATCCTGTTTCCCCAGGACGGACCAGGAGGGGCTGGTCCACGCTGCATTCCCTTTGAAAGAAGGTTTGCTCTGCGGACACCAACTGGCGGAGCTGCACGAGGCCGTATTGAANACTGGTGCCCCAGCAGTTCGCGCACGGTGTAGGCCGCCGCGGGACCCAGGACGGACCAGGAGGGGCTGGTCCACGCTGCATTCCCTTTGAAAGAAGGTTTGCTCTGCGGACACCAACTGGCGGAGCTGCACGAGGCCGTATTGAAYAGCTGCTGTTTCCAGGGTGAAGAGCGGCGTACTGAGGGGGAGGTGCCATGCACCTGCCCGCCAGGTRTACCCCCGCGCCTTGGCCTGGTGCCTGATGSAATAGGTCTCGCCATGGACCGTGAGGTTGAGCRTCATTACCGCTCGCGTAAGGACATACGGAAGATGCGTCGGCACTTGAGGAAAGCGTTTCTGGAGTTCCGTGGTCCCTCTCGTCAGGGAAAGCTGGAAGTGATTCGCCTGTTGTTCCAGGGCGTGTCGGGTGAATGAAGAGCTCAGATCAACGGGAAGGGGAGCGGTCATGGTCCATCCTTGACAGAGGTCCCCAGAAGAGTTCAGGGACGCTTGACTGTCGTTGAACCAGTGTTCCATGCAGGACCACGACGGGGGCATGGGTTGACCCTGCTTCTCTTGGGAGAACTCCGGCACTGGAAAGAGAGATCACTTGTCTACGGCAGACTCAGAGAGGCTCGCGGAAGAGTCTGCCTAGAGAGAAGGTTGCTGTCCAGGTCGCTTGTTGCCGGAGACGTTGCAGAGCCCTCTCTAGGTTGGTGTCACGGGACACTTTCCTACCGGGTCGAATTGGGCCCGATCTAGTCTGGGATTGAGGTTGGACAGACGAGCTCTGTTACTCGTGCCTGTACTCGCCGAGATGAACTCTCAGGCGCCGTGTCGCCTGCGCGAAGAGTTGCGAGATGACTGCGTCGGTAACAGGATACGTATGACTGTCCGAGGTTGAAACCATTGAGCCGTAGTGGTCTCTGTAAATAATGGTCAACAGTGGTGCCTCAAGATGACTGGAGACATACGCGTCCGGCACATAGCCCCTTTGTGCCAGGGTTTCAATCTCAGGAATCGGGTCAGGAGTGACATGGGTGTACCAAGTCCGCTCAAACTCCATAAAGTTGTTAATTGCCCTAAAGTCGTCCATTCTTCACCCTCCAAATCCTCAAAACTAACCTTTAACTATAAAACTAAGGAGAAACTCAAATGCAAGGTATCTCTACCGCATATCTATAATTGCTCTTCTAAAAGACAGACCGTGATTCCGTTTCAAGGCTTTCATTCTTCTCGGTTTCTTGCTTCGTCCCAGAACTCCCAAGCCAGCCAATGGGCGGCTTGGCTCACGTCCTGCCCGGTCAGCTCTAATTCGGTCTGCCAGAGGAGCCACATCCCTGCACTGGCGTCAGGATGTGCCTCCAGATGGCGCAGCAACCAAGTCCACCGACCGTCGACACTCCAGCCCAGATTGGCACGGTGGTAGCAGTGTGCCAGCGCACTGGCCAGGATGGAGGCAGAAGGGTTCATCCGTTNTGCCTCCAGATGGCGCAGCAACCAAGTCCACCGACCGTCGACACTCCAGCCCAGATTGGCACGGTGGTAGCAGTGTGCCAGCGCACTGGCCAGGATGGAGGCAGAAGGGTTCATCCGTCGTCATTGACCGCGAAGAGCATGCCTCGATTTGAGTTTTCGCGCAGATCTGCCCAGCCGGCTGGAAGCATGATGAATGCTGTGTCGTGGTACTCACGAAGAAGCAAGCTGAGAAAGTTCGTCATGCTGCACCCGTCGGAAGCGTCACGAGAACGCGGTCCAGGATGCAGTCCCGCCCGAAGACGTTCTGTTCCGTGGTCAGGAGGGTGGTGAGCTGCTCCAAACCCTGAGTCAGGGCAGCAGGGTCCAAATTCAAGAGCGGTGCGTTGAGCTGTTGGTGCCAGGCGCCACTGCGCCAGGTATAACCGCGCCCTTTGGCCTGATACCTGATGGTATAGGTCTCCCCTTCGAGACTGAAGCTCAAGATCAGAAATGCCTGTGCAACAGCCGAAGAGAGAAGGAGCGTCTGATCAGGACACGGCTGTTCGGGACGAGGACGTAAGAAAGCCCGCAGGTGCTCAGCTTGCTGGTGCACATCCTGCTGGGTAGGTAAAGACATCAGATTGATAGGGGCGAGGGGCGTCATAGAGCCATCCTCAGTAGGGCACCCTGAAGCGAACGGGCGTCTCACAGCTACTGTGAAGAAAGTCTTTCACCCTCTTGCCCGCTTCGGATAGTGGTTGTCCCTAGTTTCCTTGGCAGATGCCCAGGAAGGCCAAGACTTCTCGCAGCACCTTCCAAGTGACCTTGGGTTGACCGACCTCAGGTTTCTATCGGTGCTGGAGCAGACCGAACGGAGAAGTCTCTACTCCTGTGGGCGGTGAACGAAGTTACAGAGGTGTCCTGTCGCTGACGACGCACGTCAGACCGTTGCCCTTCGGCCGCACCCCCGCAATTGTCCGCACTGTCCTCGGGTCTCTGGTCAACGACGGGAGATCACCACGGCCCCCCGTGAAGTTGTGGCCACCATCCACACCCGCCTCCTTTGAGGGTTGGCCAGGAGTGATAACGCGTCATCACAACTCCTGCGGCGAGGCCGCAGGGTGTGTGTGGGGAGAGAGGATAAGACTGCACCGCGTACCCCTTCATCCGCTTCCGCCATCGCCCCGCTCAGGGGGTTCCCAACCAGACCTGAGCGGGTCTTTGCCGACCACCGAGACATCTGCACCCGGAGCAGTTCATCTCTCTCCCTTCTTTTTTTAGCTGTCACTTTTGTCACTTCCGTGACCCCCTGACCCGCAGGGACTGGCCTGGAGTGGCCCTCACCGACCACTGGGGGATCTGTGCCTGGAGCGTCTCCCCTCTTTTTTTAGCTGTCCGTTCTGTCCGTTCCGCGATCCTCTACCCCGCAGTGGACTGCACCTGGCCGCCACCCCCAACTCTGTTGTTCGAGCAACAGGGACGAAAACAGCGGAAAGCAAGCGCCGCTTTTTCACCCCACCTTGACCCGTCGAGACCCGCCGGGTGGGCGAATTTCAGGACGCGCATGCTTTCCGTTGTGTCCTGCCAGACCCGGTCTCCGACGCTCGTGCTGCCCGAGGAGGGTGGCCCCTGACCCGCAGTGGACTGGGCCTGGAAGAGCCCTCACCGACCCCCGGGGATTCTGCGCCTGGAGCGTTTCTCCTCTTTTTTTACCTGTCGGTTCTGTCGGTTCTGCGTCCCTATGACCCGCAGTGGACTGAACCTGGCCGCTACCCCCAACTCTGTTTTCGAGCAACAGGGACGAAAACAGCGGAAAGCAAGCGCCGCTTTTGCACCCCACCCTGACTCGTCGAGCCCCGCCGGGTGGATGAATTTCAGGACGCGCATGCTTTCCGTCGTGTCATGCCAGACCCGGTCTCCAACCCTCGGGAGGCCCCACGCGCGTGCCCCCTCAACGGCCCGCAGGGACCGGCAAAAGACACGACAGTTGACGACCCCTCGGTCGTCATCGAGAGGCCATTCTCCGCGTCCCAGAGGGCAGATCTCAGCGCGCGCCAACGGTCGCGTTCTGTCGCTCAGCGTGGGGCTCCGGAGGGCGTTTCACCTCCGCTGGCTCTCCCCACTTCCAAGGAGCGCCTCCGGCCTGATCGTTCGCTATTTTTCACGAAAATGAAAGAAACGGACCGTTTGCAGCCCTCTCTAGACCGTTCTACCCCCTACCCAGACACTCTTAGTGGGGGCGGTCAACCTGTCTCTTTGGGGAAGGCTGAGCTACGGGTTCATGGCCCGGAGTATTTCTGCCTGATGGGGCTTCAGGAGCTCGGCGAACAGATGCACCAGGTCTCCACTCAATCCAGGCTTCCGCTCGAGCGACTGGAGGTCTCGCCGGTACCGGTACAGCACTTCCGGCGTCTTCGGCGTCGGCCACGTCCGCAACGTCGCCAGCGTCACCCGGCTCCCCTCCGCCTCCGGCTTCACCCACACCTTCAGGGACAGCGGCGACGTCAGGATGATCCGCTCGCCGTAGAGCAGCTGCACCGGCTCGACCCGCGTGTAGAAGAAGTCATCTCCCGCCTTTTTGCCCCCCGCCTGGTCCCGCCCCCGAGTACTGTGCGTCGACGTCAGCTGGGCTTCGCCGATCGGCGTGCGGTTGTCTGCCAGGATCGCCAGACCCAGCCGGTTTGCCACGTGCCGCCCGTACTGCTCCTGCGCCGCCCGGCGGATGGCCACCTTGAGTTGGATCTCTGGCCCCCGGCGACCGCGACTGGCCCCCCTACGTCCGCCTCACCTACGGCAGATACGAGCCCCGCTACGTCAGCGGGGTTGAGGAGGCTGCCCCCTACCAGCTACAGGGCGTGGGCTAGCTGATCCGGTATGGCTACCACGTCACAGGCCTGCTGCACGATGGCCTGGATCGGCTGTCAGATGAGGCTGTGCTCGCGGTGGCCACGCTGAAAGACTGTGCCGAGGAACTCCGGTACAAAAAGGAGTCGGATGAGACGAAAGAACTGTTGCTGGAGGTGCAGGCGCAGTTGATCTCCCGCCTACGCCTATGTCATCTGCCTACGAGCGCAGACCTCTACAGCGCAGAAGAGGCCGCAAGCGTGATGGACCGCTGGGAGTTAGAGAGTCAGAACGCGCACACGGACGCAGCCCGGATCATGAAGGACTATCTGGCGGACGTTCGGGATGTCCTGCAACGCCTGGAGGTGGAGGATGTGCAGCGCAGCCCGGTGGTGGACACGCAGACGCCAGAGGAGATCCAAGCGGCCACGATCACGCAGCTGCGGGCACTTCTTGCCCAGTTGGAAGAAGGAGCGTTCGCAGTGCGTGAGGTGCGGACCACGCCGCGCGGCTGGCTGGAGGAGATCATCATCCAAGGCCGCCGCGAGTCTACAGAGCGTAGAGAGTCATAGAAGCAAGTCGATGTCTACATTGTGGGAAACGGGTCCACGGAGCGTCACCGTAAGCCGGCAGAGAAGTGACAAAGTCCTCCTCATCTGCAGGTTGCAATCCTCTTAATTCAGCCTGAGTCTCACGGCGTTGCTCGTCCGGATGATGGCTCCGTCTTGCCCTCTGACGTTCACAGTAAGCTGGTTTGTACAATTTCCGTTGAGGGTGCATTTTGCCGTGATCTGCACTAGATACGCATTTGGTGCCCCTGTCGGCACGACGGTCAGGCCGCTGACCGTGTGAAACGGAAACGCTGGCTCCGCCGTTACCGTGAAGGTGGGGATGCCGCTATACCCCCCAGAGGGTGACAGGGTAAGCGGGAGCGTAATCGTCCGGGATGTGTTGTAGGGAATGGTATAAGAGCTTGTGCTCCCGGGGTCAAGCGCCAAACTGAAGTCCGGGTTGTTCACCGTCAGCGCCGTAGCCGCGCTCGTCACCACAGCCGCGCCGCTCCCCAGATCTACGCTCGCCGTGATCTGCGTTGTGCCCACCTTCACGCCGGTCGCCACCCCAGTCGCCGGATCGATGGTCGCCACACTGGGGTCACTGCTGGCAAACCTCACGGTCGTAGCACACTCGGCGGGCGTGGTCGTTACCGTCGCCTTGAAGGTGGTGGTACCCGCAACGGCCAAAGTCGGCGCGTTGGGTGTCACCGTTACGCTGTCCACCGAGCATGTGAACCGGCCCACCGCCACGATGACGCTGAAGTCGAAGGGGTCGCTGACCGGCGTGCTGTTGTTCAGGTCGGCGGCGAAGGTGACCAGGGCGCTTTGCCCAGCGCCTAGCGGCGCGGGGAGTTGCCACCCACCCGGCGCGCGACCTGCGATGACCTGACCGACGGGCACGGTCGGTGTCAGGGCGCTGGTGTCGAGTGCGCTGTACGGTGTGGCGTTGGGATCAGGAATCGCGCTGACCGTGCCCGAGGCGATGCTCAGTAGCTTGCCAGCCACAGGCGTGAGGTCAGACGCCCGGCTGGACGCATCGGTGCCCCCGTAGGTCGTGAGCCGGGTGAAGTAGCTACTGCCCGGTATCGGTGGGGGGGTCTGGCTGGTCGTGGTCGTGGGGTCGGTGTCCTCGTCGGTATTCACAGGCACGAAAGTCAGGCGGGTGAGCGGCTGGGTGCCGGTGTTGGTCACGCGGTAGACCGAACGGATGTGCCGCGTGCCGTTCAGGAGGAAGGTGTCCACGGCGAGGGGGGCGAAGGTCAAGCCATTGTCGCTGACATCCGTAAAGCCCTGGGCCCTGAGGGCGGGCGTGATCTGGGTGATGCTGGAGGCGGGGGCCACGCCAGGCTGCCCGATGTGCTCGAAGTTGATGGCGTAGAGCGGGGCACCTTGGGTGGAAACAGTGGGCGTGGCGGCTCCTGGGCTGGAGGCGGCTGGCTGACCGCAGGCTGCGAGCAGCAGGGACAGCAGGAGGAGGCTAAGGGGAAGGCGCGTCATAGTTGACCTCCATGTCCAGGGGCAAGGTGTGTACCTGATGAGTTCAAGAATACACGGCGATGAGGGGCTGACAAAGGGGCAAAAAAATGAGAATAAGACGGGTGTGAATGACCGTCGTGATCTGTGTGTACGCTCTATGCGCGGCGCTCTCCCTCTCCTTGACCCGTCACAACCTGCGGCGGCTGTCAACGCCTTATCGCCGTCATTTATGTGATCACGAAGGGTGAATTCAGCTGGCTGAAGTAGGTCGCTCGCCTCAAGCACCGTTCTGGAGGACTGCCCATGAAGAAACTGCTCGCGTGCCTGGCCCTGACCCTTGCCCCTGCCTTCGCCCTGCAGGTCACCACCACGGAGAACCTCAACCTCCGCAGTGGGGCCGCCAAGACCGCCCCAGTCCTGAGCCAGGTGCCCAAGGGGACGCAGTTGGAGATCGGTGCGTGCAGCCAGTTCTGCCCGGTGGTCTACCAGGGGCGGCGGGGTTACGTCGCGCGGGCCTACCTGAAGGCGACCCCTACGCCCACCCTTCCTCAGGTGACCATCCCTGCACGTCCGGCCAACCCGGGCACATAAAGGATCATGCTGCTATCCTGGAGCAAAGACTGGAATGTCGCCATTACGCCAGCCACATTGCTGAGGGTGCTTGACGTTGGGGGTGGCGCGGACCTCGAATCCACAGTGCTGGCACATGTCGCCAAGCAGTCGGATCTGACTCCTTACACCGACGTGCTGGATCGGCTCAGCGTGTCTACGCTCTCATACGTGAAATATCAGGGGAAAGCTACATCAATCGCTGGAGAAGCGCAGCGCTTGCGACGACGAGCTTTTGTCCTTTGAGCACATCGCCAACAGTAAAACTGATAGGAGCACAATGAAAAACTTGCTGACCGTGATCCTTCTCTCCCTCCTCGCTGCTCCTGCTCAGGCGGCCGGCACTCCGATCAAGGTGCTCATCACCGGCAGCGGCGGTCAGGAACGGCTCACGGACACCCTGTTCATCGTCGGCAAGCGCACCCGCGACGCGACTCCCCTGGAACTGGCCGTCTCCGTCACCAAGCAGACCTCGGGCGGCCGGATTTCCTCCCTCAGTCTCTTCGTCCTCAACGACGACCTGAAGCCGAGTGAGCTCGACCTCCTGGCCACGAACACCCACCGGGTCGCCACGAGCTGCTTCAACCTCAGCGTCGAGCGTCTGGGAGGAATCACGGCCTGGCTGAAGATGCTCGAGCGCCAAGGGGTACGGAAGGCAGAGGCAAGCTTTGGGCCCATGCAGGTGATGTTCAAGCGGGACCGCACGCATGACGGTCCCTATATCGAGGTTGCCATGTTCCGCACGGGGCAGCCGGGTGCGGGGCCCTGGAAGAACTACTGCACGAACTGAGAAGGAAAAACCTGATGAGCGAACGGAACTTCGGTAGCCTGTGCGCCAGGAGGGTCCTTACCCCTGATGTCTGATCAGTCCAAGTTGGCGAACAGGTACGACGATCTCTTTTTTCAGGCAGCCGACCACCCGAGTGCGCCTATGTTGACTCGGGAGTGGCTGCGCCTGGTGCGGGAGCGGCAAGGGTTACGGCAAGTGGATGTGGCGACACGCCTGGCCGCGCTTGGACCGCAGGCTGCGTTGAGCCGTGAGCACCTCTCCAAGCTGGAGGGTGGGAAGTCTTCCTTCTCCTTTCTGGGATTTTTCCAGACAGACGGTGTACGGCAGGTGCTGAACGTTGCTCAGGCCGAGTGGGATGAACGGATGCAACAGGTTTCTGTGCCGCTGCAAAGGCGCGCTCCTTGACCGCTCCATCTCAAGACCTGCCTCCGCTGCCGGACCGGTCCCCCTCGGTGGACCCGAAGGACCTCGTGCTGCCTCGGCATTGGCTCAAGCAGGTCAGGGAACATCGAGGTCTGACGCAGCAAGGTCTTCTTCAGCGACTGGCTTGCCAGGACCCGCCCTGCCGGATGTCCCTTGCCACTTACGGTAGGCTGGAGACTGGAAGGCGATCCATCGCTCAGCTCCCAGCGGCTCAGCGAGAAAGCCTTCAACAGGCTCTGGGCGTTCCTGCCGAGATCTGGGAACAGGTCTTCAGGCGAATAGAGCCTGACGAGCAACAGTCTCTCTGAGACGTCCCTCTCAGAATCCTGTGGGTTGCCACGTCAGCCCATACGAAAACCCCCACCTTCTCTAGTGGGGGCTTTTGTCAGCTGAGCTTACTGCTGGGCTGCGGGGCGCTCGCCCTGGGCATCGTCTGCCGGGCTGAAGGTCAGGCACTGGGCCTGCTGAGCGCTCATGCTCACTTCGATCTGGCCAGCCGTGCACTTCATATCGCTATTGAAGCGGCAGGTGGTGGCGTCGCAGCGGGAGACAGTGGTCGTGTCGTTCATGGGATGTACTGTAAACATGATCTCAGTTCTTGAAAGTAGGTCACTGCGTCATGTATTCCGCCCAATCAAGTAAGGCTTATCGTATTAGTCAGGTTTAAATTTAAAGGAATCCTGACGCCTCCAGCTCCACGACTGTAGTACGTGTTCCCACGGTGGCGTGGCCACCAAGTCCTGAGACTCAGCTTCGAACGCACAAGATCAGTCCTGGCCCGCACGTCTGCGGGCCACAATAGATCATCATGTAAAAAGCTTCTCTGCGCGCCGCTACGTACCGCCGAGTCTCGACCGAGGAGCAGGTCAGCAATCACAGCCTGGGCAACCAGTCCGACAAGCTGGCGGACTTTGCGGAGCAGCAGGGGTACACGGTCGTTCGGGAGTACGTTGACCCTGGGCATAGCGGCACGACGCGCAAGCGCCCGGGTCTGGAGCAACTCCTGCAGGATGCCCAGGCCGGCCTCTTCGACACGGTGCTGATCTACCGCCTCGACCGCCTCGCGCGCCGCACTCACCTGGCCTATACCCTTCTGCAGGAGCTGATGGAGGCCGGCGTCGGCGTACGCTCCTACAGTGAGCCGCAGATCGACAGCACCACCCCAATGGGGAAGGTCAGTCTGGGCGTCACCGCCATCTTCGCTGAGTTGGAGCGTGACACCTTCATGCAGCGCTCGAGAGATGGCCGCCGCAAGGCTGTCACCGAGGGCATTCATGGTGGAGGCCCCGTGCCTTACGGCTATGTGCTCCAGAACCACCGCCTGGCGGTGCACGAACCAGATGCCGCAGTCATCCGTATGATCTTCAGCTGGTACACCGAGCACCACTGGTCGACTGTCCGCATCACCCGGGAGCTGGCGGCGCTCAACATCCTCTCGCGTTACCGGGCGACGAATCGGCGTCTCAATGGCAAGATCACGGATGCCCACTGGAAATCCGGTTCCATCAGGTTGATTCTAAAGAACCGGATCTACATCGGAGAACACCAGTACGGCCGCCGGAACAGCAAGGGCCGAAATCCGTCGGAGAACGTGCTGACAGTGCAGGTTCCGGCAATTGTGGACCGGGACATGTGGGAAGGGGCGCAGCAGAAGATGCTGATCAATTCGCGTACGGCTCAGCGCAATGCCAAGCGGGCGTACATGCTCAGGGGGCTGATCCGGTGCGACTCCTGTGGGCGGTCCTACGCTGGGCACACCGGGCGGAGGGAGGGGCTGTTCAGGTACCGGTGTGGGGGACGTTCACATCGGATTGATCTTGAGTCACCGATCTGCACCTCGCCCACCCTCGACGGCGTTCACCTTGAGGCGCAGCTCTGGCAGCGGATTACGGAGATCCTGAGCGCGCCGGATGAAGCGTTGGCGCAGCAGCCGATGACTATCGTTCCTGCGGAGTTGCCGATGGTCGAGAAGGCCCTGGCGGACATCCAGGTGAGTCAGGAACGATTGACGGACTTGTATCTGGATGCGCACGGCTCAATGAGCAAGCAGAGTTACCTGACCCGTCTGGCGGCGTTTGAGGAGCAGCGTGCTGGGTTACAGGCGCGCCTGCTGGTACTCCGTGATACGGAGGCGCACCAGCAGGAGCAGAAGCGGCTTGAGCGCCGTATTCATGACTTGTCAGCCCAGTACTGGGATCAGCTGGCGCAGCCAGACGATGAGCTTCGGCAGGTGCTGGCGAATCAGTTGATCGAGCACGTCACCGTGCAGGCGGATGGCAGCATAGACGTGAAGTGGGTTGTGTAAGGCAGCGGAAACTGAGGCAACTCAAGATCAATGATCTGCGTACCGGAAGATGTGACCAAATAGATTCTTGTCGGTGTCATCAGTAGCCTGATTGTGGTCTTCCTCGGAATTGCCTGGGGGCATGG
This sequence comes from Deinococcus sp. Leaf326, assembly GCF_001424185.1. Classification (NCBI taxonomy): domain Bacteria; kingdom Thermotogati; phylum Deinococcota; class Deinococci; order Deinococcales; family Deinococcaceae; genus Deinococcus; species Deinococcus sp. Leaf326. The sequence goes on from NZ_LMOM01000035.1 coordinate 11,159, forward strand.
GAAAAGGATGTTTGCAGCTTGGCAAACCCGTCCCACGGCACAGGCCAAACGTGAGTCCGAGATGGAAGCAGCACGACATATCGCTGGAAATACACAGCGTCTTGTCTGCCTGGTTGGGTTTTTTTACCTTGCTGGGGATGAGCGTCATCAGCATGACGTTAGGAGTGATCATGATCTGGGCTGGGTTTTTTGCCAATCTTATTCCTCCGCTGCTTCTGCCGCTTGCTGGTGCGTTACTTGGTGTAAGCATTACCTGCTGGATGGCGCTGCGTAAGGTGGAGCAGGTTCTTGACGCTGTGGTCGAGGAAGAGCGACTCCGACTGAGTCAAATCAATTAAAAATGTTTGAGTCCTTGACTTGAACTGGGCGCTCAAATCATCTATAAGAGAACGATGCCTTACGCTAAATTGAGTGATCAGATCGGTGAATTGACCAATCCCCAGCGCAGCGATGCCTTTTTCAAGCAGTTCCGTAATGCTGTGCGCGAAGGGAAAATCGAAGCGGCGGATCTCTCCGAACGCTTTGATCTGCCTAAGGAATACCGTCGCCGTGGTGCCGACGAAACCTATACGCGCACTGTCAAAGACATGATTGTGAACGTGACCCCCGCTTACAAGAAGTGGTTTGAGGGAGTCAACGCTGAGTTGAGCACGCCGACGCGTCGGGCGGCCGCACCGAAGGTCAGTCTTGAAGCTGTTGAATCTGGGGACGTGGATTTTGCGGCGATGGTGGAGGAGACCCGGCGTAAACTCCAGAACAGCTACAGCAAGGGACAGACTCTGGGGAACGCGCGTAAGGGTGCAGCGGCAAAACCCAGGGGGAAGCGTACGGCGAAGTAAAGCGCGCGTTTGCCTGGGCCCTCTGCGTGCTGGAGGGCCTTTTCCGTTGGGGGCCTGCGCTTGATGGTGTGCTGGGGCAGGGTCGGGAGCTAGTGGTGGTGGGGACTTGGGATGTTCCCTTGGAAATAGCACGTGTTCAAGTGCGCCCGAGCGGCGCTCCCACGAGAACTCGGCGCCGACGTCGCCACCGGGGTGGAGGTCTGGCCTAGCACCTGGAGCAGGTCGGCCACCGGGATATTGCGCCGCTCACACAACTCCCGCACCTCCACGGCCAGCACGTCCGCCGGCGGAATCAGTGTGGGAAGCGGGGGTGCCGCTGCGAGGAGTCGCGCGCCCAGCGCGGCTGACCGCACCACCGTGATGTCCTTGAGCTGCTTGGCTGTAAAGGCTTGGTCGCTCTGGGCCTGCGCCCGGATCTGCCGAATGGCCTCGAGGAGGTAGGGCCCTTGGAGCTTGGCCGCCCGCTCGGCGATGCTCAGGGCCAACACCCGCGTCCCGACGAGGTCGAGGATGTCGTCCGGCAGGGCCAGTAAGCTCACCCGAGCACGAATGACCTGGACCAGGACGCCCGTATTCGCGGCAATGCCCTCAATGGTCAGCGTGTGCAGGAGGCGCTGGTACAGCCGGGCTTCCTCGACGGGATTCTCGCTGCGGTTGTGCACCCCGGCGACGATCAGGGCCCAGGCATCCTCGCTGAGCCCTTCGTAGACCAGGGCGCGAATGTCCGGCCACAGGAGGCTGCGAGCGGCCGCCACGCGGCGATTGCCGTCGCGGATGCGGTACGTCCCATCCGGGCAGCGCTGCACGAGGATAGGATCGCGCTGGCCGGTCGCGCGCAGGGTGGCCTTCAGGTGATTGCTCGCCCCATGCGCGTTCTCCTGGAGATCGTCGAGGGAGAGGAAGGCTTCGGTGCCCTCGGGGACCGTGATGCTGAGCAGGGGCAGCGGGTTTTTCATAGCTGTCTCTGGCCCCCCTTGGGGGGCCAAGCCTCCACCCATCCCACCGCAGCGCGTCCAATGAAGAAGGGACAGGGCGCCGGCCCTGTCCCTTGCCTTACCCGGCGTCGAGATCCAGCCTCACGCCCCCTCCGAGACGTCAGCCTGCCCGCGCTCGCCTGCCGGACCATCCCTGACCTCCGGTGCCGTCAGGCATTTGAAGCCGACCCCTTGAACCCGCCACGCCTGGTCGCGCTGCACGTAGACATCCCCCACCGAAGACGACACGGTGCGTACGTCACGGCTCCAGACGCCTGGACGGCTTGGCCAAGCCAGATCATCCTCGACCATCCCCTTCACAGGATCGCGAACGATGCCGTGCTGGGTGCGCTCGAACGCCTCCTCCAGCGTCATGTCCTCCAAGAGGACCGCACAGAGTCGGTAGGCCTCCGGGAAGGGTGCCTGTGGCCCAAGCAGGCTGTACTGCTCTGGATGCCGGACCTGCCAGATCTGGAGCCCATCGGGGACCACGAGCTCCGGGGCCGCAGTATGCAAGGCCTGGAGGACCTCCTCATCGGACAGGGCCAGCACCCGCTTGGGCTCGTTCAGTCCCCCAGTGACAAGCAGATCGCTCGCCGCCTGGACCGTGAAGCGTCCATTCGGCAAGACGTAGACCTGCCGCTGTTCAAACCCAGCCTCATAGATGATTGCGCGCATACGCGCCAAGGGCCCCTCGCGGGGGCCAGATCTTAAGACGGCAGCACGTCCAACGGGAGACTGATCTCTGCGCCCAGGTCCTCCTGCTCCGGCGCCGTCATGGCCTGAATCTGATCATTTGACGTCTCGTCCAGCAGCGTGACCGCCTCGATCTTCGCGGTGATGATCGTCGTCCCCGGCCGGAGCGGCACGATCGCGGTGCGCATGCCCGGATCATCTGCCGCGAACATGACGGCATCCTTGAGGGCAATCGTACGCCCATTCGGCGTTTCGTTGACCTGGAGAGCGTTTCCGAGGAACTGGCGGCCGTCCTCCATACGGACGATCACGAGCGGCTCGTCGATATCGCCGCCCAAAAGGTTCGCCCAGGGGTCCGGATTGAAGGCCTGCCCAGAGAAGGTGGCGAGCCACGCCCGGAGTGGAGGAAGGCGCAGGAGGGAACCCAGGACCAGCCCACCACATAAGGCCAGGGCAGACGTCCAGAGACTCAAGACCAGGATGTCGGAGACGGTTGTGTCGTTCGTGGCCTGGGTGAGCGAGAGCGCCACGAAGCGTTCGACCGGAGGCCAGGCGCGGGCCAGGCCGATCAGGAGGATGAGGCCCAGGTTCAGCGCACTGAGCAGCAGCGACCAGAGGAGGGTGCTCTGCGCTTCGGCGATGCGCACCCCCTGCAGGTACCGGAAGATGGAAAGGCCGAGGAAGCCGGGAATCAGGAGGAGCAGGCTGGCCAGCAACACCGCGAGCGTATTCATGGGTCAGCTCCACAAAAAAGATGCCGGCCTGGAGGGCAGCGGCATCGAGATACGGGGACGGAGTTGGGGGGACTAGCGTTTGGGCGCTTTGTGCTTCTCGTTCAGGCGCTTCAGGTCCGCGGCGGGGATCTGGCGCATCAGGCCCTGATCACCCACGTAAGCCATGGCCTGGAGGGCACTGACGCCCTTTTTCTTCGGCGGTACGGTGGTCTTGATCATGCGCTCCTCCCGGATTGATCGTACAGGGCTCAGGCAGCGGCAACTGTGTGGCCTACGGATGACGGTCGTTTATTGGTCTGCGACGAATACGGGTAGCCCGCTCTGTCGGGCACGGGTTTCACGGGCATTCTGGATGTCCTGTTCAGGATGCGAGATCACGGTAAGGGCGGTAATCGGCACCGTCATGAACACGGCCAGGCCGTACTCCGGCTTGCCGGACAGGGGCGGCCGGACGGCGTAGGTTTCCCCGCGCGCCAGTTGGCGCCGTCCCGGACCAGCATTCTCGGACGCGTGCCACGCGAGGCCCAGGCAGCCCTGCTGTGCGGTGTGCCCGTGGCTATAAGGGCAGCGAAACGCCTGCGGGGTCGGCAGCGTGGCCGCATTCAGAACCGCCGCCCGCGGGTGCAACAGGAAGAGTCGGGACTGGGCGCTCAGGTGCTCGATGGGGCCGGTGTGCGAGACACGCCGCGAGACCCCCAGTCGCCGGGCTTCCTCAATGAAGTCGGCCACCTCGGGATAGTGCGCTTCGCCGACCCAGTCCAGGACGTTCGTGACGCCATGCTCGTCCACGAAGGTGGAGATCCCGATGGGGCTGATGTTCCACTCGGCGGGATCGATGGTCAGCGGGAGGTCGACGAGGAAGTCCTCAGTGGGGCGGCCGCCTTTGCCTTGGCCGGACTCCAGATACATCTCTCCGGCGTGACGCCCACTTCCACACAATCGTGCGCCACCGCTTGCTCGTATGCCATTCATATGTTGAGAGTGGCTCCACCGGCTGGTGGGGCCAAAACTTAAAAACATATCCTCAGTTCGCCAGGGCCAGCTACTGCCTTGAAGCCCAGATGAAAACTAGGTCCTGGAGAAACCAACTGGCGATTTTCCTGAGGCTATTGGATGACCAAGCCATTCTCGATCGCTAGCAGCGCCATGAAGAGGGACATGCAGGGCTACAGATAAAGTTGACTCTGTAGCGACCCCTTTGGGGGGTAAGAGGAACTGATCCAGACATTTTAATCCCAAAACTATCTCGACCCCTTTGGGGGATAGCGGCATAGATCTCCAACACACTCGTTGTAGACGGCATATTTCCCTTGACGACCCCTTTGGAGAATCCGACCAAGGGGTCGCGCTATTCTGGGCCGAATCAGACACGACCCCTTTGGGGGAGAAAAGGCAGAATTCAGCTTCCGGACGTAGAAAATGCGGAATATGTGGTCCTCATGACCTGCAACGACCTCTTTGGGGGAGACCCTCCCCGGAAGCACGACCCCTTTGGAGGATTTCGGTCACAAACAACGACCCCTTTGGGGGGAAATAACGAAAATCGTTGTCCTACACGCACATAAACCTCACTCTTGTTGTTGTTTTCTTTTATTCTTTAAAAGAGAAACAACATTACAGCCCCCGGAAGGAGGAGCGTGAAGCGTCTACAGACCAGCAATACTCTCGCCGACGAGCGGTTCATCGCCCAGTTGGGAATCATCAGCATTCAGAACCGCATCGATCCGAGCAGTCCGCAGAATCGGCGTTGGATCAGTGAGTTCACCGTGCAGGACACGCTATACCACGTCGAGGGCTTTGCAGCCGACTTTGGAAGACCACGGGGTGTAGACACGGATGTCCAATTAGCGGTGGAGACCCTGTTTCTACTTCAGGGTTGTCAAGCTCACAACACGGTCACCACAAGTGCCTACGAACTTCTTCAGATGTGCCAGATGACCAATAAGGGAACCAACTACGTCAGGCTTCGGGAGTCTCTGATGCGTCTGTGGCGAGTAGGGTTTTTGGTCACTCGTGCACACTATGTACCAGGCAGTCCGTGGGCCACATACTTGAATGAGACGTTAGGGCTTTTTCAACGGGTGCGTTTCTGGAGTCAGGGGAGACGAGACGATAGTCCGGATCTCAGCTCTCTGGTCGCAGATGGGAAATTGCTGGTACAGCTCTCGGAACCTTTGGCTGACAGCATTCGCGCTGGGTACACCCAATCTCTCGATCGCCGCCTGCTCTCTCAGATTGAGCAACCTGCGGGGAGAGCCACCTACCGTATCCTGCAGGCTCATCGTCCAGCCGAGGGACCTCTGGAAGTGGGTCTGATGGACTGGGGCGCGGCGTGTGGCGTACTTACAGACCAACCTGACAAGATCCGGCGGACACTTCAGGCGGCCCACGAGGAACTGATCGACAATGCCTATCTGGAAGACGTGGTCTATGTCGGCCGCGGAACAAAACAGAAGCTCGAATATCATTTCCGGGTAGAGGGAGCACCGGATCCGGCCCTGGTGCACCTCCTGACCGAACAGAGTATTCCCCGGGCACGCGCCGAGCGCTTGGCGGCACAGCATCCGGCACAGATTGAAGCGGCCGTAAGATATGTCCAGCAACGTCGTCAGCAAGGTCTGGTCAAGTCCCCTGGCGGCTTGACGACAGATATACTGCTGCACCCGGAGAAATACAGTCTGCCAGCTCCATCCTCGCCAAGTCAGGAGCGAAGAATACCCGATCTGAGGAAAGTGGAGCGAGAGGTGGAGCAGCTACAGGTGCAACAGCAGGAGACGTTGCTAGCCTTGCCCGCTGCTGAGCAGTGGGTCTCCTGCTTGAGCACGTTGAAGTTTCTATTGGCCCGTTCACTGTCACTGACAGAATGGGAGCTGCTAGAGCAAAAATGCCGTGCAGGCACAATTAACGCTGCTGAGCTGACCCGTGAATTGAGTGCAACGGTCCAAAAAGCTGCGCGACGCGAACGTGTTCTGAGCAGTCTAGGACCATTGAGCTGAGCAATTCGTTTGTCGAGTATTGAGGCCTAAACGAGATGATTTATTGAGCTCAACGTATTTCTAGAGAATCAGAATTTACGCTCTAGCGGCCAGATACAGTGGCGTATACCTCAGAAGTTGCACCTCGCGTAGGACAATGAATAGCCGTGCTGGCCGAGAAATTCTGCGTTTTTCGTGAAGAAGTGCAGCAAGCGGTTGAGATACAGCT
>NZ_LMOM01000036.1 GCF_001424185.1 Deinococcus sp. Leaf326
TTCCGTTGGGCAGGGCTACACAGACCTTGCACGTACACCGGGGCCCAGCGCTGCTGGGCTTGGTGGCGAAAACACGTGAGGAACGGAGAAAACCAAGTCGGGAAGTGCCGGCTCCACTGCGGGCGTCGGGAAGGCTTTAACAAGAAGGTCAGCATCGCAGATGCTGACCAAGACCCTCTCCCTGAATATTCCCCGAAGTACAGCTAGTATCAACAGGGAGAGTTTAGGGGAATACAGGGCTATTTCCTATGCTACTCGTACGAGCTCGACGAGTTGGACACCCTATCAGCTCGTCGATGCCGACCCCGTATCACCGCGCCATGACGCACGAGCTACCGCTCCAACTCACCCAGCACAGGAACCAACCAGGACATTAACGGACGGATCTGGCGCTCGATGTCAATGGAATCGAAGGTCTGACTTTCGTGGTTCAGGTACGCATAAGCCATGAGGCGTCCATTTGGAAGCTGGACCACGCCTGTCAGGGTCAGCAGGCGCCAGCCACTGCCGGCTTTGGCGCCCCAGTACGTGTACTTGAACGGTGCGGCCTTGTCACGGCAGCACCCGTCGCTGAGCAGGGCCCGCATCAGAGTGTTGCTCTGAGGATTCAGCCCGCCTTTGAGATGAAGGTAGGCCAGAAAGTCGGCGTACCCATGCGCGGTGCTGATATTCTGCAGCGCGGTGTTCAGCGCCGCGTCATAGTTGAGTCCTTTGAAATACACGTCGAGGGAGCGTTCTACAGCTGGTCCAGTGACCTGCAGACTCCGGGTATTCAGTTGGCTGGCGAAAGCAATTCTTTCCTCGAGGGGCAACGCCTGGTACTGTTGCGCCGCACTCAGCATCACGTCCCGGCTGGTGGGCGGAATCAGTTCGGGAAACAGACCGGCCTGCGCGCCTCATAGGGCTTTGGTTGTTACCAGGGTCTGGGTGCAGGGGCTGCGTTCTGCCACCAGGGAGGCGATGCGTTCCGTCCCGACGGTCCGGTGCAGGATGTCCGCAGCCATGTTCTCGCTCTCTTTGATGGCAGCCTGTAAAAGATGCCGCACGGTGTTGGCGCCCTTGCTGTAAAACTCGATGGAACGGTTGGCTTCGGTCGTCGCCAGTGGCGTGTTCAGTGTCAACCGACCAGCCTCGATGTCGCGCAGTGTGGCCCAGAGCACTGCCGTTTTGTAGGCGCTGGCGAGCGGCATCACCCGGTTGACCGGACCGATGGCGTAGGCCCGCACAGGCGCGGCTGTCTTGAGATCGCGTATATCGCGGCGTAGAAACTGACCTTGCCGGAGACCATGGCTGGCAGAGGAAGGGGCGGGAGCGGGGCGGTCACGGCGGGTCCACAGACGGCCGATGTGGGGACGCCAACACTCCCAGTTGCCAACGGCTGTGGCCCAAGCTGCAAGATCTGACCGACGTGCAGGACCGTGGTGGTCAGGCCGTTCAGGCGCTGAAGCTCAGACACAGGGATACCTGTCTGGCGGGAAATGCGGCTGAGGGTATCGCCGGCCTGGACCAGATACGTGGCCGCCGTGGTCCTGGCAGGAGGCGCGATCGGCGACGTCGCCAGCGCGCTGTTTAGCAGAAGGCTCGCCAGGAGAAAGCCGTAGATCCTCGTTCGGTTGAAAGTCAGCGCCATTCTGCTTTCAAGATAAGTGGGGCAGTGGGCCGGTAGGGCAGAATTGACCGCTGTGGTCAACGGCTGGAGATGCGCTGTAGACGTATCGTTGCCACCGAACGTCCAACAGAAACAGACCGGAGAGCTCAACTGAGGCGATGGGATTTTCGGCGACGACATTCAGCTGTTCGATATGCCCTTTCTCTTCACCAGCACGTTAATTTCCTCAAGTGGCAGTTACTGGGGTATGCCGCGCAAGGAGGACGTCTCCCCGCCCTTTCCGTCTTCCGCCGACGGCTTGGCGCGCCATAGATGCCTGTTGACGGCTCTACACCATCATGCAACAATTTAAGTTGCGATATAGACTCCTTGTCTCTACTGCGCTTTATAGGAGCCGTGCTATGACCGAATCCACCCCATCAGACCGCAGTGAAGCTGAACAGTATTGGGAAGCCCGTTACCAAAACACCCCCAAACCCTGGACCGGACGACCCAATGCCCTCATGGCACGCTGGTCCGAAACTCTTCCCACAAGCACCGCCCTTGATCTCGGCTGTAGTGAGGGCAACAGCTCCGTCTGGCTCGCCCAGCAGGGCTGGCAGGTCACGGGTGTCGATATCTCGACCACGGCCCTCACCCGGGCAGCCCAGCATGTAGCAGACGCAGGCGTTGCAGAGCGCATCGACTTTCAGCAACACGACATGGAATACACCTTCCCGGAAGGTCAGTTCTCGTTCGTCTATGCCCTGTACCTTCAGTCACCCGTCGCCTTCCCACGCGACACCGTTCTGAGAAAGGCCGCCAGAGCCGTACAGCCAGGCGGCGTGCTGCTCATCATCGAGCACGCCTCTTCTCCATCTTGGGCGCCTCAGATGAAGCAGTTCCCTACCCCACAGCAGGCGCTTGCCACTCTTGATCTGAATCTCGATCAGTGGGACACGCTGTTTCTCGGCGCTCCAGAACGCGAGGTCACGGAGATGAAAGGACCGAACGGCGAGACTGGCGTGGTCACCGACAACATTATTGCGCTCCGACGCAAAAGCGGGTACTGACCAAGATCGCTGTAGTGCCCATGCGCTCTCCTCCTCCAGCTTGCTCCTCTGGTGCTCACGAAACACAATGGGTTCCATGAAACGTGACAGTCGCTTGTCCGGGATCCTGCACATCCTGCTGCATATGGCGGATCAGCCCAAGCCGCTCACCTCCGAACTGCTTGCCAAAGCGATGGACACCAATCCTGTGATTGTCCGGCGCATCATGTCGGGTTTACGTGAACGCGGCTACGTCCACTCCGAAAAGGGACATGGGGGTGGGTGGACCCTGGCCTGCGACCTCGCCACCATCACTTTGAACGACGTGTATACCGCGCTGGGCTCCCCCTCGCTGCTGGCTATCGGGAACCGCACTGAAGCGCCTGGCTGTCTGGTGGAACAGGCGGTCAATGCGGCGCTCAATCAGGCTTTTCAGGATGCGGAAAACCAGCTCCTTGCGCGCTTGGGTGAAGTGACCCTGGCCGATCTACGGACAGATATCCGTCGCCGTACCCCAACAGGTCAGCCTCCTGAGCCACTGGAGATCACACATGCATCATGACGTCATCATCGTCGGCGGAAGTTTTGCTGGCCTCTCGGCCGCTCTGTACATCGCTCGGACGCGTCGTTCCGTCTGCGTTCTCGATACCCATTCCCCCCGCAACCGCTTCGCGTCGCAGGCGCATGGCTTCTTGACTCAGGATGGCCAGTCACCCCGGGACATCCTGAATACCGCGCGCTCACAGGTTGCAGCCTATCCGACGGTTAGCCTCAAGGATGGCCAGGCCGTCAGCGCCACCCGAGAGGAAAGCGGATTCAGTATTACGTTGGCGACGGGGGAGGTCATGAGCAGTCATCTTCTGATTCTCGCCTTCGGTGTGCGCGACGAGCTGCCCGACCTTCCAGGACTGGGGGAACGATGGGGCCATTCCGTTCTGCACTGTCCCTACTGTCACGGCTATGAATTTGCTAGTCAGCGTTTGGGGGTGCTGTATACCTCGCCGATGTCATTCCACCAGTCGCTGCTGATCGCTGAGTGGGGTCCGACGACCCTTTATCTCAACGGTCATCCCGGGCCCGACCCAGAGTCGCGTGCGAAACTCGAGGCGCGTGGGGTAGAAATCGAACCCGCACGCATCGAAGTCCTGCATGGCGCAGAGAAAACCCTCTCTAGCTTGGAACTTGAGGGTGGGAGAAGAGTGCCAATTGCCGCTCTGTATCTTGGCTCTCGTACCCACCTGAACAGCGATATCGCCCAACAGCTCGGGTGTGAACTTGAGGACGGTGCGTTTGGGAAAGTCATCCGGGTCAATGAGATGAAAGAGACTACCGTCCCCGGCGTCTTCGCAGCAGGAGATATCACGCGCACGGCACACACCATCACTTGGGCTAACACGGATGGAGTGACAGCAGCTCTAAGTGCTCATCGGTCCATGATCATGTAAGAGGTCAGAGTGGACTGACCCCCCAGGAGCGGACCAGGAGGCAAGGCACTTCGCACTCGTCAGCCCGTAGGCTGACGGCACCGAAGGAGCCCCTATGCCCGGACGCATCCACAGCCGCGAGTTCAAGCTCGACATCGTGAACCAAGTCAACGGGGGTCAAAAGACGACCGCCCAGCTCTGCCGGGAACACTCCCTCTCACCCAGCCTGATTCATCGTTGGCGTAAAGAGGTCGAGGCCCGTGGGGAAGCGGCGTTCACGGATCAGGCCAAACCCGACCCGTCGCTGGAACAGCGTATTGCCGAGCTGGAGCGGTTCTGCGGGCAGTTGTCGCTGGAGAACACGATTCTAAAAAAGTCGTTGGCGACGTACCGCTCGAGACCAGGCACCAAATGATTGCGGATGCGCGCTCCGCGCATCCGGAGGTGTCGGTACGTCGCCTGTATGAGCTGCATGGGGTGAGCCGCTCGTGGTTCTCTCAACAGCAGCACGGGGAGGAGGTGGACCCCGACCAGGCCTTGGTAGACGACATTGAAGCCGTGGTAGAGGAGTTCGTCGGCTACGGGTATCGGCGGGTGACACGTGAGCTGGCCCGGCGAGGCCGCCCGGCCAACCACAACCGGGTGCTGCGGGTCATGCGGGAACGCCGCTTGCTGTGTCGCCCCAAACGTCGCTATCGGGCCACGACGAACTCGAACCACAGTGAGACGCGCTTTCCGAACCTGCTGCGCGAAGTCGTTCCGACACGACCGGATCAAGTGTGGCAGGCCGATCTGACGTATGTGCGGGTTCAGCAGGGCTTTGTCTACCTGGCCTGCGTTCTGGACGGCTTCACCCGGGAGGTGGTCGGCTGGTCCATGTCCAGGTTCCTCGACGCGGACTTGCCACTGGCGGCCTTGAACAACGCGCTGGTCGCGCGTTGTCCAGCCCCAGGGCTTCTGCATCATTCGGACCAGGGGGTGCAATATGCCAGCCGGGTGTACGTGGACCGCTTGCGGTCCGCGATCATCACGCCCAGCATGTCCAGAACGGGCAATCCCTACGACAACGCCAAGATGGAGAGCTTCTACAAGACCCTGAAGGCCGAGGAGGTCGATCTGCAAGAATACGTCGATCTGGACGACGCCCGGCGTCACATTGAATTCTTTATTTTTATTGCGGACCTGTACAACCGCCGCCGATTGCACTCCAGCCTGGGGTACGTTCCACCCGCCGAGTTCGCCGCCCGCTACACTGCTGCTCAGACGTGACTTGCCCTGCGGTCCGCTCAATTGGGTTCACTCCAGAGCTTAAAGCCCATGCGGGACGCTGAAACCACTGGAGTTGAACGTAGAAAAGGCGACCCGGAGGTCGCCTTGATTTCTCTAATATAGCCGGTTATGCAGGCTCAGTCAACTCTATCCACCGCATTCAAGCCTTCTTCGTCTGGATCGGCAAAATGCCATCGAAGAGAGTACCCTTACGCCCTTCCTTGACGCCTTGGAGGAAGTCAGGGAAGAGGAACGCCATGCCACGCTTCTCACAGCGGAGGTGATGCTCGACGTGCGCGTGATAGGCCTGGGAAGGCAGGACCAGCAGGTTGTCAGGGTGATTGTTGGTGCTGTCGCCGTCACGGTGGTGAACGATCTCGCCTGGGAGGAGGGGGCGACCAAGGCGTTCGGCGGCAATGAGGCGGTGAGCCAGAACCTGCTTGCCCGTGATCTGATCTTTCTGTGTGGCATATCGCTTCCGCCGGCGCATGCGTCATTGTGCTTGAACGTCTATGCCTTAAACCCGCCTCGATGCGAAGGGGTGGCGCTTTTTATGCGGTATCTGGGGTGGAAGGAAAGGGGATTTTTCTTGAAGAGAAGCCATCAGGCCCTCCGCCCGCCCTTCGTGCCAAGCCACCGAATACAATCAATAGAATAGATATATGGCTCCTTACCCTGCTCCTACTGTCCTTGATCAGCTCAAAGTGCTCGCCCAGGACACTCGGTACGCTCTAATCCGGCACATGGCTGAGGGCGAACGCTGCGTCTGTGATCTCGAGGACCTGCTTGGCCTTCCGCAGTCCAAGGTGTCGTACCATCTGGGCATTCTCAAGGAAGCTGGCCTCGTTATCTCCGAACAGCGTGGAAAAAACACGTATTACACCCTTCAGACCACCCCACTTTTCCTCCTGGGGGGACAGCTTCTCACTGATCTCTTCCCCGAGCATCCTACCCTGATACATCAACCTAAATCGGTGTGTTAGCGTAACGATATGCCCCGGGTGCTTATTCTCTGTACGCATAACTCCGCCCGCTCCCAGATGGCCGAAGCCCTCACTCGCGAGGCGGCGCGGCAAGCCGGACTGGATCTTGATGTCCACTCCGCAGGCACGGAAGCGACCCGCGTCAAGGACGAGGCCAACACCGTCATGCAGGAACTCGGCCTGAGTCTGGAGGCGCATCACAGCAAGACCCTCTATGACGTCCCTGATCCGCAGCACTTCGACTATGTCGTGACTGTCTGTGACAGTGCTGCCGAGGCCTGTCCAGTCTACCCCGGACAGACCCATCGGCGGCATTACCCGTTCGTCGATCCCAGCGGTGGGAGCCTCGGCCGCTGGCGCGCTGTGCGCGACCAACTCGCCGCCCAGTTCACGGTGTTTGTGCAGGCTCTTCAGCAGGGGCGCCCCGCCCCCGAGAGTTACGAAGACAGTCCCCCCGTCCAGGTGGCGTAAGTCGCCGTGCAAGGAGATTCAGCATGACTCAGACGATTCCTGGTCTCCATGACCAGAGCACCACGCAACACGTCATCTCTGCGCTCCGGACACCTCCCCAGCGACCTCTGGAGTTTCATCTCTATGGTGAGGTGTTGGTACCCGCCGGGTATCACGTCACTGAGGTGAAAGCCGTAATGATCGAAGCGATGGACTGTGGGGGGCAGGCCTCTTCCTGGCGGGAGACAGTCATTCAGCTGATGGACGGGTCGGTGGAAGAAGCGAAGGGGGGCTTCATGACCAACCGAAAGTTCCTGGCGATCTATAACCGCGTGGTAAAGCGTGTACCCGTGCGGGATGAGGCGCAGATCCGGTTCGAGTATGGGACTGCGGCAGCGCCAGCTCTACAGTACGGGGTGACTCACATCGAGAGCCGCACCGACCGCATCATGGTTCATCTCCGCCCTCCAGCCGTGCAGTGCAAGGCAGGAGAGAAGTGCGGCATCCCCACAGAAGCGTCAGGGGAAACCTGCGCGCCAGACTCTGGCTGTTGCGGACCTCAAGCCCCGATCTCTCTGAGCTGAATAGCGTATGCGGGCAAGCGCCTTCCTGTGATTCGCTCTAGGGATGCCAGATCTGAATCAGGCGGCACAAGCCCTCCGCCTCACCCTTGGGGATTTCCTCGATCGTTCCGGCCCAGAAGGCGTCTTTCACCTTGCTCCAGGGGGACCAGGCGTGCTGCCCGCTCTGGCAGACCTCGACCTCCCTGAACTCCATCTCGACCTTCTCCCCGAAGTGCCTACCCCTACACAGCAGCACCTCCTGACCCGTCTCGGCTACCTCTCTCTCGATGCCCTGACCTGGTCTCACCCTGGAGGTTGGCGCTTGGTGATCTGTATTCATGGCAGTGGCTGGCGAGCCAATCAAGCCGCGTTGTCGACGTGGCTCCGAGAGGAGCCCGCCGCCGCGCAGGTCTACCGACAGGTATTTCAACGGGATGGGCGCATCTCCGCGGACAAGACATTCTTGCCGGCCGCGCTCAGTCACTATGAACGGACCATCGGGCTACAACCTCTGGCAGACCTGGCCACCACGCTCTCCTCGCTGACCACACCATGGATGTTCGCTGCGGGGATGGCCCTTGACCTGCATCTCGGGCGAGTCGCACGGCCACACGACGATCTCGATATCATCCTGGATAGGTCCGCTCAGGAAGAGGTGATTCGTCTGCTGAAAGACTGGCGCTTGGATGTACCGACGGATGGGGTCTACCAGCCCTATAGAGGGCATCTGTATCCATCACAGCACCAGATCCACGCTCGGCATCCGGAGCTTCAGGGCATCTTATTGGTGGATTTGCTGCTGAGCGACCTGAGCGAGGGGACCTGGCGCTACCGGCGCGATCCTCAAATCACGTTGCCCCTGAGTCGAGCTCGTCAGTGGAGTCGCCAAGGCTGGCCGTATCTGGCGTCAGAGGTTGTCCTGCTGTTCAAGGCGGCATCAGTTGGCCGGAAGATTCGGGACAAAGACCAGGCGGATTTCGATCGGGTACGGCCCAGCCTGAGCGCAACGTCTTTAGAATGGCTGAAGAAGACTTTGACGCTGACTCAACCTGGACACGTCTGGCTTGAAGAGCTTTAGGCGCGAATGAAGGTATATGAGCTCTGGAGCTCGAAATGGAAATTTCAAACGCCCCATGCCGTGGGGCTTTTTTTCGACTGTTGTGGCGAGCGACGGACTTCTGATTCGAGGCCTGCTCCTGGTCTGCCGCGTTGACCCAGAGTGATCAGTTAGAAGTCTTCGACCTCCGCAGCGACGTCGTTGCGCCTGACCGCGACATATCGGCGGGTGGTGTCGACCGACGCATGACCGAGGAAGAGACTCACTCGGGTGAAATCGCCCGTCGCTTCATAGAGCATCGTGCCCGATGTTTTGCGCGCGGCGTGGAAGCCCCGGAAGCGACCAGGGAGACCCGCACGCTCGAAGGCGCGGCGCAGTTGGCGGGCGGCCGTGTTGTNTAGAGCATCGTGCCCGATGTTTTGCGCGCGGCGTGGAAGCCCCGGAAGCGACCAGGGAGACCCGCACGCTCGAAGGCGCGGCGCAGTTGGCGGGCGGCCGTGTTGTAGATCAGGCCCTCGAAGTACGCCCCCTCTTGCGGGAGTCCCATCAACGCCTCGCGCACGCGGCGCCCGAGTGGAACCACCCGGACCTTGCCCCCCTTGCCACGGACGGTCAGATCCCGACCCTGCACGTCGGACGGACGCACCGCAAGCGCTTCACTCACCCGGAGACCGGAGTGCGCGCAGAGGAGAAGCAANCTTGCCACGGACGGTCAGATCCCGACCCTGCACGTCGGACGGACGCACCGCAAGCGCTTCACTCACCCGGAGACCGGAGTGCGCGCAGAGGAGAAGCAACGCAGCGAGCTTCGGGGTGCAGTGGGGCAAGACGCGCTCGATCTCTTCGAGGTAGGGAGGATTCTTGACGATGCCGGGCGTCGGGTCGGCAGGTGCGGAAGTATCGGTGAACGGATCGAGCTGGGTGACGCCGGCCCACCTCAGGGCACGGTAGAGCGCTCGTGCTCCAGCGAAGTACTGGGCGACCGAGGCAGGCGAAAGGTGACCGACCCCGCCACGCCCCGGCGAGGTCTGGAGGTGAGCGAGGTAACGGCCGCCATCCCGGTGCCCCGGACGGAGGAGTTGCATTCCACTCCTCTGAGCCCAGGGGACGAAGGTGCGCACGGCAAGTTGGTAAGCGGCGACCGTCTTGGGACTGGTGCGAGCGCCCTTCTTGCTCCCGGCATGGAGGTAGGCGGTGAGGACTTGGGTGAGTGCCTGGGTGTCGTAAGTGGCTGCGGCTTCCGTGGCGCGGACCCGTAACGCTTGGTCGGTGAGATCCGACCAGGCTAACGCGGTAGTAGGGCGGACGAGGGTCATGGGGGGAGGAAGACCCCCAGCCTATGTGTAGGGCCAATCTTTTACAGGCCCCACTATGAGACATGTGCCTGACCCCTGACCCGACCCTCCCCCCACGCACCGGCGTCCGGCTCGTGCGGTGCGTCTATGTCCCCTGGGGCCTTTTAGGGGCCATCGGCCTGTTGATCTTCGCTTGGACTTACTTCGACCCGGTCCCGGCTTTCCTATCGCTAACTGTTCTGTGAACTGAAAAAGGCGCGACAGGCTCACCCCAACAGTATGTTTGGCGTTATGTCCGTCTCCCACACCTCCTCGCCTTCCTTGAGTGAGCGACTGCAAGAAGTCACTGAAGCTCTCGCAGCCGTTCACACTCCTGAGGCGGTGTTTCGTGTGGTCCTAGCTCCTGCACTCGATGCCCTGGGTGCCCTTGCTGGAGCCATCTTGCTCGTCAACTCGGCTGGTGACCGACTGGACCTGGCTGCGGCCCAAGGGAACACGCAGGGCCAGCCGTCTCTCTGGCAGGAGGGCGTCCTAGACGATATCCTGCCGGCCAGCGATGCCCTACGGCGGCACCAATCCCTCTTCTTTGAACATCCGGGTGACCTCGTGCAGGCCTATCCAGACCTTGAAGCTCGCACCGGTGGAGTGGCGGCTGTCGCCACGGCCGTCCTCCCGATGTTTCTCGACGAGCAGCCGCTGGGAGCCTTGATCCTCGATTTCAAGGAACCGCACCAGTTCACGCCAAAAGAAATTCGCTTCCTGCGCACCCTCGCCGCTCAGAGTGCCACCGCTCTCGGCCGTACTCAGCTCCTGGCTGACCTACAACGCCAGGTCAAGGAACGTACACAGCATCTTCAGGCCAATGTCCACGCGAGCGATGCGTTCATTGCTTTTACAGAAGCAATTGGAACAGAAACAGATTTCTTGCAACTCGCTCGTCAAGCCATGACCTTGTTGCGTGGCCGCTTTCCCGGTATAAGCACCGCTTATTACACCCCCGACGGCGATCTCTGGAAGGCGCAACTCTGGAGTGAAGACATGGCCCCCTCCTTGGTGCAGGGCATCACGGCCGGTCTGCCAGGGAGTACGCCGCTCATTCGTCAGGCACTTGAGACGCGAACATTGGTCTGTATAGGTGCCTGGAATTCCGCACAGCAGGAGATTGCCCATTCCGAGTCTTATGGAGCAGGGGCTGCCTATCCGTTACTGATCGACGGGGACATCCAGTCGCTCCTGCTGATTGGCCTGAAAGATGCCCAGAAGTGGACTGAGCCGGATCAAGCGCTGGTCCGTGCGGTCGGAAGGAGCTTGAATCTAGCCCTAGAGCGAGCGGCTCAGGTGGAGCGTCAAGCCCGTCAGAGTGCAGAACTCGATGCCCGCAACCGTGCTCTGGAGAACTTCGCAGAGCTGACCCGCGATCTGAGCCTGGAAACGGATCCCTACATCCTGATCCAACTGGCGCAGACAGTCGCTCTCACTCTCCTCCCTGAAGGCTACGCGCTCTACTTTGAACCGCAGGGGGATCGGTGGGTCCTCCGGGGCCAGACGGGGGACTTACGGAGTGAAGGCTTACAAGCCGCTGCGGATAGGGGACTCCCCTACCATGAAGCGAAGAATCTCCTCATTCCCTACGAGAGTCGTCAGCCGTACTACCAGGATCAATACGCAAAGGACACTGATAACCTCGATGGCCTGGTGGCTCATCTGGGAGCGTCAGCCACGTTACCGGTCCTGGTCAATGGGCAAGTGCGTGGGGTGTTCGCCGTCGTGCTCTTCGGAAAAGTGCGCTATTGGTCGCGTCCGGATCAGGCCGTCCTGGAATCGGTGGTCTACAGTTTGGGCCTGGCAGTGGAGCGGGCGATCACGGCTGCCCAATTGCAAACTCGGACGGATGAGGCCGAACGTCGTGTCCAGGCGCTTGAGGCCTTCGCCGTGCTCACTGCTGGACTGAATGTCGAACAGGATCCCTTCTCGCTGATTCTGCAAGCCCAGGAAGTCGTCCTGGGCCTTCTCCCCTCAGGACGTGCTGGGTACTGGGAACTGGAGGCGGGCCTCTGGTTCCAGCGAGTCAGTGCCGGGGGCCCGCTGCCCTCAGCTCTGCAGGCGTTCATTGACGCGGGCCTCCCCGTAGGACGAACCACCAGCCTCGATCACGCTTGGCGCACGGGTGAGCCGATCTATTATGACCGCTACCCCACGGGCCAGGACGTTGCCCCAGCGCTGGAACAACCGGCTCAGTCCACAGCCCTTCTCCCCGTATGGGAGGGCGACCAGATTCGAGGGGTCATGGATTTCACGACGTATACCCCCTACGTCTGGCAGGCTGCGGACCGCGCGATGCTGACCAGTGTAATTCAGAGCCTGAAGCTGGCTTTGGAACGTGCTCGGGGCATTCAGGTCCTGGCTGAACGCACCGCGCAACTGGAACAGAGTCATAACGACCTGTCCGTCGCGAATCAGGAACTCGAGGCTTTCGGGTACAGCGCTTCGCACGACCTCCGGACACCGGTACGTCACGTCAAGGGCTTTGTCACGATGGCTCTGCGGGCTTTGGAACAAAACGACATCACCAAAGCTGTTCGTCATCTGGGGATCGTCGCAGAGGCGGCGGACCGGATGAATGCGATGATCGATGCGCTGCTGGCCCTCTCGCAAGCGGGGCGCGCAGAGTTGAACGTGCGACCTGTCGCGCTCTCGATGCTGGTGCACCAGGCACAACAGGACGTGCGGCTGGAGTTTCCGCAACAACTCGTGGAATGGCAGGTGGAGGACCTCCCGACCGTCGTGGCCGATCCGGTCTTGCTGCAGGAGGTCGTGACCAACCTGATCAGCAACGCGGTGAAATACCACCATAAGGAGCAGCTCCCTCGAATCCGGATCTGGACCGAGCAGGGCGAGCAGGAAACTGCGCTGTTCGTGCAAGACAATGGCGTGGGGTTCGACCCTCACTATGCGGACAAGCTCTTTGGCGCGTTTCAGCGGCTCCACACCCAGCAGGAGTTCATTGGGACTGGGATTGGGCTGGCAACGGTGCGGCGGATCGTGACCCGGCATGGCGGCCGCGTGTGGGCAGAAGGCCGACTCGGCGAAGGGGCCACCTTCGGATTCTCGCTCCCCAGATAAACAGGGGAGGTCGACGCATACCAGGGGGCAATGGGCTTGGTATTCTTCGTCTGAAGGCGGAAGTTACGAACGTAGCGACTAGGGTTGGCAGTACCTGCGCGTGTCCTTGCCGTGGAATAGATGTCTCTTCTTCCGGTCATTGACCGAAACCTACGCGTAGTTAGCCGAGGCACAGGCTGGATGGGTGTTGAAGCAAACGCCGGTAAGCCTGAAGAAGTCACCGGCGGACAGTGAGTGTTCTAAAGATCAGGTGGGGATACTACTCGTGGACATGGACGCACCAGCGGTGCTCTCCAATAGAAGGAAGCTCAGCTCTCCTCGCCTGCGATCCAGGCCGCAAGTTCTCTCGCCGCTTCTCGTTCCAGAGTCCAGTTGACCTGCGGTGGGGTCTCTCCCGGTTGAGAAGCGGTGACGGTCAAAACGCCCCGCGTACTACTGACGGCAGACTGCCAGGGCTTGACCATCACGCTGCCCTCGCCACCTGCCGCAGCCACACGAATCAGCGTTTCGAACTGAAGACTGTAGGCCGGCGACAGATCAAACAAGAAGACCTGCCCTCCTGCGGCACGACCCGTGAGACGGTAGGTCGCGCTGTACTGAGTGATATCGAGCACGGCCCCGGCCGGAGTAGAGGCCGTCAAGGTGAGGGTCTGAGACATGGCCTCAGGGTAGGACGCCGCGCGTGAGAGGACACTGCCCAGACACCTTGTCGTCCGTCCTCTTTCCCAAAGCGAAGCGGGGCCGTAGACCTCTCGCCTGCAGACATAGACTCCAGCCTGAGCTATCGCGCGCTGGAGGCCTCATGACTTCCGCTTCCCACCTGACTGTCCTCATCACGACGCGGGCGTGGTGGCAGCAGGGCCGGAGTGTGGCCGGGCTGGCCCTGCTGAGTGGCATCTTGCTGGGTGCCGGAACACTCCTCGTACAGTCCGGCGTGAACGGGCTCCCTGAGGATCTCCCCGCCAGTGTTATGACATTGGCAAGGGTCGTCAGTCAGGGGCAGGTGCTGGAAGTTAATACCTTCATGGTCGCCGTGAGTCCGGTGCTCCTCTCACTTTTGTGTACTCTGCTGGCCATGATGATCACGCCTAGCATCGTGAGTGAGGACATCAGAGGAGGCATTCTGGAAGCTCTCCTGACAACCCCGCTCGGCAAAGCAAGGATCTTCCGCGCCTACTTGGGAGCGGCAGTCCTGTTGACCCTGCTGTGCTGGGGCCTGTGCGGCGCGGCACTGAGCGGCACCTGGGCCCTGATCAGCCAGATCTTTGCGCTGCACGTCCAGATCTCTTCCCCGCTTCTCTGGATGCTGGCAGCCTTGCCTCTGAGCATGACCTTCTGGTCGGCTGCCGTCTGCCGTCATGCTGAGTGCGTCCCTTCTTTACTCGGCCAGCTTGGACATGAGCGCCGGAGTCAATGGGGGCCCGGCCCAGCTGCTCGCCCTGGCACCCAGCATCCTCCTGTTTCCGGCGGTGGTGATGGCCAGTCAGTCTTTCTGGCCGCTGCTGATGGGCGGCCTGGTGCTTTCCACATTGACCGCATTCTCGCTGCTGATCTTGACGGCCAGATGCTTTAGGACGACGGCGATTCTGGAGTGAGCCAGGAAAGCGCGCCCCGCCTCCTGCACCCGTGGACAGCGCCAACTAAGGGGAGGGAGAGCGCTAGGTCTCCTCCTTCCACGTTAGGACCGTCCGGATTGCGTCTTCATCCGTGCCTAGCCCGGCGAGCTGGGCAGCTGTCACGTGGCCCTGTAGGTATAGCTCCGCTGCCTGATCCTTGACCGCGTCCGGAAGAGTCACTTTCCTGAGAAGAAAGCGGGCGGTGTGGAGACTGCGTTCCAGCAACGTCTCGGCAACCTCCGGCTCGACGGGCACCGCTACAGTAGACGAGCGCGTCACCGGAGTCGGCAGGGAGTCGATTACCTGATACTTCTGGGGATCACGCAGGATGTCGACCAGCAAGCCACTGGCACTTTTGGCTTTGTACCCTGCTGCGAGCAGTTCATCGAAGCGGCGCACTGCTCGCTGGACGGCATCAAGGCCGTATTCTGCGGCATATTTCAGAGCTGCGCCCTGTGTGATGCGGCGGCTGGTGAGCGCAGCGACCGCCTCCGGGCGGGCAGGAGGACGCAGACTCTGCGCGAACACATACTGTATCTGCTGGGCTTTACCCCGACCCAAATAGTGCACGTCCTGTAGGAAACCGCAGTCAATCAGTTGCCGGTGCGGCGCCTCGAGTGCTCGCCGGATCGTGTCTGGCCGGCCGTTGATGCCCAGGCGAGTCGCCCAAGGCAAAAGAGCCGTCTGGAAGATCGTCTGAACGGGCCGGTCGACAGGATGCTTCTCGTCTTCCAGTCGGCGGTACAGGGTCCGGGTCAACGGCTGCGTAAGTTCACGCAGAACGTTCAGGTCCACCGGCCGGACGTACCCGAGACGGATGCTGCGGGCCATGTCCGGATCCAGTGTCACTTGAAAGAGAGCCTCGGCACTCAACGCCACTGCCTCAAAGGCCAGAGGGTTCTTGCGGCGGTCAATGACCCGCCAGGTCTGTACGAGGCTGGTACTCAGGGACTGGAACCGCTCTTCTGTACGGTCATACCAGCTGTCCTGAATGGTGTATGTGCTATTGCGTAGACGCGTCAGGCTGGGGACGATCGCAGCGTACCCGTGCCCACCGATGGGTAGGGCCGCGTAGGACAGCAATTGATGAGCCGTCACCTGAACGGTGTTGTTCTCCGGACAATTTGCCGCGATGTAGGCGTTGGTCAGTCCAAACAGGATGTCGTTGTCGATCCCGTGTGGGACGACGTCATCAGCGCTGGCAACACACCGGACGTGAATGGTGACACCCAGATGATCGGCAGACGACCAAGAGCGTTCCCACGAGGTCATCGTGTCCGGCACACGGGCCGCAGCGAGCACTAGAGACAGGCGGTTGAGATTACGTTCCTCACTGCCACTGGTCAACTCCAACGTGCTCGTTTTCTTGGCCTTGCGGGACACAGCGCATTCTAAGCCATCAGTGAGGAGCTAGGGAGACGATCGGAGGGGACTGTTTTCTTGAGTGTTGTTCAAAACCTTTCAAGCCCTCACTGATAAAAGATTTGACTAAAAACATTGATGTCATCATCAAGGGATCAGAGAAAACACCGTCGTGCTGCTGAATTTCAGAGAAAACTCCACAAGTCCGCAAGTAGAATTCCACAAGTCCGCAACTGAAAATGCACTCAATTCCACAAGTCCGCAACTGAAAATGCACTCAATTCCACAAGTCCGCAACTAAGGTCGGTCTTAACCCCACAAGTCCGCAACTAGAATCCCACGAGTCCGCAACCCGGTATCCCACCGAAATTCCACGAATCTACAAGTCTCTAGTAGGCCAACTCCACAAGTCCGCAATGCCTTGATGATGTTCAGTTCCACAAGTCCGCAAGTGGAATTCCACCAATCCGCAAATATCCGAAGGACAAACTCCACAAGTCCGCAAGTCGATCCTCCTGACAAGGAGTTCCTCAGGAGGTATCGCATATTCATCACCTGTATGTGTGGGATGGAAGGTGCAAAGGAATGGCCGCTTTGTTTGCGGACTTGTGGAGTTCAGCCCAGCATCCGGACACTCCGATAGTCACCTGTGACCACAAGACGTTCATCAGCTGAGAGAAGACACGTCCGTCTTGAACTCCCCTCCGGCGGCTCCCATTCCATCTGCGGGTTCCTGCGCATTCTCGGTGCCATATGGATGTCCAATCTCCTGCGCCATACCACTACAGTAGAGCTTTGACGTTCCTGCTGATTTGCAGGTTGCTGGGGGAGCGCTATACGCTACCCTCATAGACGTGGCGGAATTTGTCGTAACGGAAGCCTTCGGCGGCCCGGGAGAGCATGGGGAAGCGCGGGTTTTCGAGGCTGTCAAAGCCGCATATGCTGGCGATGAAGCCCTGGGATTCTGGCGCTACCCCCTGGTGACTCGTGAAACGGTGCGGGAACCGGACATCCTGATCGCTGATCCAGAGCTTGGCCTGACAGTGATTGAGGTCAAGAGCCTGCCGCTGGACCTGATCGCAGGCGTAAGTGGTTATCGGTGGGATCTCACCCGCCCCTACTACGGCAAGATGCACCTGAATCCATACGAGCAGGCCCGCAAGCAAGCGCAGTTGCTCGGGGAAATGGCTATACGCCGCAGTGACCTCGCCCAACTCGCCACGCGAGCCCTCGTGGCACTCCCGCTGATCACGCGTGAAGCGTGGGACGAGCGGTTCGGACATCTGCTCAGCGATGTGCCGATGTTGTTCGCAGATCAACTGACGCCTGCGCAACTCCGGGCTGCATTAACGCGAACACCATCTGTGCGTTACGGCGCGCCGCTGGACGATACGGCGTGGATGACGCTCCGTAGTGCCCTGGGGACTAGTGGGAACATTCCCAAACGGATCATCCGTCCTCCGGTCCCGGTGGTGGCTCCCGCGCCAGCCCGTCGGGCAGACCTCGTCACGCGCGCCGCGCGGCACCTGCATGCTTTCGACCTGCAGCAGGAACTCATCGCCAAGACCATCCTGCCCGGCCCGCAGCGTATCCGTGGGATCGCCGGCAGCGGGAAGACCGTGTTGCTCGCACAGAAGGCCGCCACCATGCACCTGCGCCACCCGGATTGGAACATCGCGCTGGTATTTTTCTCCCGGAGTTTGTATGACCAGATCCGCACTCAAGTCGACCACTGGCTGCGGCAGGCCAGTGGGGGAGAGCAGTCCCTGCAGACTGTCGGGCATCGCCTGCGGATCCTCCACGCGTGGGGCAGTAAGGACCAGCCAGGCTTCTACCGCACGCTGGCCTCTCAGGTGGGCGTCACACCACTCACCGTAGACCGCACGCCGCCCGGTAGCCCGACCAGCAAGCTCCTCTTCGCGTGTCGGGCGCTCCTACTTGACGCGCAGCTCACGGGCTCCTCCCTACAGGTATTCGACGCGGTGTTGATTGACGAGGGACAGGACCTCGTACACGAGGAAGCAGCCCTGAACTTCGAAGAGAAGCAGGACTTCTATTGGATGGCCTATCAGAGCCTGCGTCCAGTGGCACGCGATGTCCTGCTGGATACAGGGGAGCCAGAAGCGCGGCGGCTGATCTGGGGGTATGACGAGGCGCAGAGTTTGGATACGCTGACTATCCCGAACACGCGGGAACTATTTGGGGACGCGGGCGCCGCCATCTTCGGGCCGGGGGTCTCCTATAAGGGTGGGATCAAGAAGAGCGAGGTGATGAACCGCTGCTACCGCACGCCAGGGCCGGTGCTGCTGGCCGCGCACGCGCTCGGGATGGGCTTGCTGCGCGAGGGTGGGATGCTCGCGGGCCTGACCAACCGCGCCGACTGGCAGGCCATCGGGTACGACGTCAACGGACAGTTTCGCAGCGGCAGCGAGGTTACTCTGACCCGCTCGCCGGAGAACTCGCCGAATCCGCTGGCAGGCCTGACGGACGAACCACTCGTCACCTTCGATACATACCCGACCCGCCGGGCGGAACTCATGGCGCTGATCGAGCGCGTGCAGAAGGACCTGAGCGTGCACGGCCTGTATCCGAGCCGGCAGATCCTGATCGTCGTGCCGGGTCTGGACTGGGAACCGTACACGCTTCAGGAAGATGTCTTCAAGGCCCTGCGCAGCGTGAATATCAGTGTGTACCTGCCCGGCAATAAAGACGTGAATGCCCCGCGGCAAAAGTGGCCGGATACGGATCCGAATGGCTTTTGGCGTGACGGGGCCGTGACGGTCTCCCCAGTTATGCAGGCCAAGGGGAACGAGGCGGACGTGGTGTATGTGGTCGGCGTGGACCGGATCGCGGCGCATGAGGATGTCATCCGCCTGTGTAACCAGCTGTTCGTCGGAATCAGCCGCAGTCGCGGCTGGGTGCACCTCAGCGGATCCGGCATGGACGGCGTGCCGCTGGCCAGCGAGATCCGGCGGGTGCTGGCGAGTGGTCCGGAACTGCGCTTTACATACCGCCAGCCTCGCCGGCAACTCGACGACGTCCGCAACTGAGACCACCGCCCACCCCAGAAATCCAGTCGAATTCCTGTTCATGACGCTGCATTCTGGTACAGGCCTGAGCACTGTCCTCCCACCTATGAGGGTCTGTCAGTGTGGTGGCCGCGCTGAGCGCGGGCTGCAGGATGATCCCTGACTTCATAGCGATCCAGAACGTCCCCGTCTGCAAGGTATCGGACGCCCGGACAGGATCGTCCCAACCTGATCTGTCAAGAGTTTGGTGGAGACTCAGTTCAGGATGTAGGCCTGCTCCTCGAAGGCCGTCGGTGACTGATACCCCAGCGACGAGTGACGACGGCGACGGTTATAGAACACTTCAATCCACTCGAACACCTCTGTCCGTGTCTGGGCACGGCCCCACTGCGCTTCACTGAGTCCCATCTCCATTTTCAAAGTCGCAAAAAAGCTTTCCTGAACAGCGTTATCCCAGCATTTCCCCGCCTCGCTCATACTCTGAACGGCCTGCAATCTGTCCAGCGCCTGCAGGTACACATCGCTCGTGTACTGGCTCCCTCGATCCGAGTGATGCAGGAGTCCGCCTGGTGGGTTCCGACGCGCCACGGCCATCTCCAACGCCGCTGGTGACAGCGGCGTCTGAAGTCGCTCATTCAGCGCCCAGCCGACCATTTTCCTCGAGTACAGGTCCATGACCGTCGCCAGGTACAACCAGCCTTCACAGGTAGGGACATACGTGATGTCCGTGACCCACTTCCGGTTCGGGCCGTCCGCAGTGAACACCCGATCAAGAATGTTTTCCGCGACTGGACGCGAAGATTTCGCTTTGGTCGTCGTGCGGAACTTCCGTTTCCCACGCGCGACAAGCCCAGCTTGTCGCATGAGTCGCCTGATCCGCTGACAACTGACCTGCTCTCCCTGTGCCTGCAGGTCGACTTGGATGTGCAGCGCCCCGTACGTTCCCCGACTCTCCTCGAAGCTGCTCCTGATTTTCTCGGTTAGCACGCGATCTTTCGTGATCCTCTCGCTCTCCGGCCTTCTCCGCGCAGCGTAGTACCCGCTGATGCTCACGTCCAGAATCCGGCACATCAGTTCCACCGGGAACTCGTTGTGATGCCGCTCGATGAACCTGAAGATCAGGGCTGCTTCGCGAAGAAGGCCAGCGCTTTTTTCAGGACATCCCGTTCTTGTCGTGCAATTTCCAGCTCCCGTTCCAGTTCCTTCAGGCGAACCTCCTGAGGCGAAAGGGCGAGGATGCCCCGCCCGGTGAAGACTGGGCGGCCGGCCGCTGTCTGGGTGTCCTGCTGCTGCTTCCACCGGACGACGTAGTGAGGGGGAATGCCGAGGTCGCGGGCAATTTGGGCGCAACTCTTTCCGGTTGTGCGAACCAGCCGGACGGCTTCGTGTTTGAACTCAGCGGTGAATTTCTGCTTGGGTACGGACATTCTGTCCTCCAGTGTGAATCACACTGAACTTACCCTCCACAAAACTCTATCCACATCAAATGCTCCAATAGGGGTTTGTCTGGAGAAGGTGTTCGAAGCAGCCAACGAAAACCCAGCCCTCCGGGTGCAGTTAGGCGAGGTGTTCCTGGATCTCCAGAAAGTCATGCCTGACCTCCGCCGCGCACGCACTTCAAAATAGAGCACCGAAAAGTTCTTTCCTGAAAGAACACGATATGGTGCCGCCATGATCACTGCCACGGTGTTCAACCACGCGGGTGGGGCCGGCAAGACTAGCCTTACCCGTGACGTCGGCTATCAACTCTCCCAGGCCGGGCACCACGTCCTGCTCATCGACCTCGACCCGCAGGCCAATCTCACGAGTTGGCTGGGGGTCCGGAAAGTGGATCTGGCGCAGACCGTGTTCGATGTGGCGGTCGAGGGCAGCTCCCTCCCCACGCCCGTTGAGGTGCACGGCATGCATCTCATCCCCTCGAAGGTCGATCTTGCCCGCGCGGAGGCGCGCATCATGGGCCTCCCCGGCGCCCACAGCTCGCTGCACGTGGCCCTCCAGGAGGTCACGGACCGGTACGACGTAGTCCTGATCGACAGCCCCCCCAGCTTGGGGCAGCTCGCCATCCTGGGCGCGGCCGCCGCCGACAGCCTGATCGTGCCTATCCCCACCCGCGCCAAGGGCTTGGACGCCATGCCTGGTCTACAGGAAGCCACTACGCTCTACCGACGGGTGCGGCCCCACCTACGGGTCGCCCTCTACGTGCCCACCATGTACGACGCTCGGCGCTCGCACGACCGTGAAGTCCTGGAAGATTTACGCTCCCACCTGTCGCCCCTGGGGGAGCCGGTGCCCGAGCGTGCTGCCGTGTGGCTCGACTCCAGCCTGGCCGGCGAACCGGTCGGTGTCTATGCTCCGGGCAGCCCCGTGCACCAGGACGTCCTGCGCATGACGGCCGAGGTCGCCCGGGCGCTGGGGGTGCGGGCATGACCCGCAAGCGTCCCCCCCGCCGTGAGGGCCTGGCCGAGTTGCTGGGTGGCGCGAGTGCGCTGGCCCACAGCCCCGAACTGACTCTACAGGTGGCCGATCTGCGCCCTGGGGCCGCACAGCCCCGGCAGTACTTCGATGAGGTGGCGCTGGAGAGCCTCGCCCAGAGCATTCGCACCGAGGGCGTGCTCCAGCCGCTGCTGGTGCGCCCGGTGCCAGACGGGTACGAGATCGTGGCCGGCGAGCGCCGCTGGCGGGCGGCCCAGCTCGCCGGCCTGGAGGAGGTACCAGTGATCATCCGGGACCTGGACGAGCGGCAGGCGAGAGTGGCTGCGCTGATGGAAAACCTGCAGCGCGAGAATCTCAGCCTGATCGACGAGGTGACCGCGAAGCTGGATCTGGTCGCCTCGGTGCTGGGCCTCTCCCGCGACGAGGCGCGCGGCCGCCTGATGCAGTTGCTCCGGGAAGAACCAAGCGAGGACCACCAGCAACTCGAGCAGGTGTTCTCCAGCCTGGGCGAGCAGTGGGGTAGCTATGCGAAAAACAAGCTCCACATTCTGAACTGGCCTGCTCCACTGCTCGACGCGCTGCGCTCCGGCCTGCCCCGCACGCTCGCCAGCGTGATCGTAGGGGCACCCGAGGAGCATCACGCCGAGCTGATCGCTCTGGCTCAGGGCGGCGCGTCGCGGGCGGAACTGATGACTGCAGTCGACCAGCTACGTGAGAAGCAGCGTGCTCCGGTTGAGCCCTCGACTTCGCTGGCCGTGCGGCGCCTGACTAGCCGCCGGTTCATGGGCGCTTTACCCGACGACGAAAAGAAGGCCGTGGAGCGTTGGCTTGCGCGGATGCCCGAGGTGCTCCGGCGTCAGGAGTAGGCCGTTCTTTCCGGAGCGAACTGCCGCCCTCCAGGGCGGTTCTTTCTGGAGCGAACACATGGAGCGCACGTCTCGCACACACCTATTTGCCGGCAAACAGAACGAACATAGACCCATGTACGAAGAAGCGACCGTCCGCAACACCACCCCCACCATCACCATCGACTTAGCCGCCGCGACCGTGAGGGACGACTGGATGCCCCACCACACCGTCGAAATTGCCGACGAGGACGGCGCAACCAGCCAGCTCCGCGTCCACCCCGGCGTCTCCGCCGCGCTGCGCCGCGCCGCTCTGCTCCAGCCCTCCGGCCTGTGCAGCCGCCTCCGGGTGGACGTCCACGAAGGCGGCGAGCACGTCGGTCTGGAAAGCGTCGGGGTCTACTGGGAAGGCTGAGCCCCTCCGCCCCGGCCCCCGCCTCCGGACGGGGCTTTTTTTGCCGTCCCGCACACACAATCCGCACGTCTGACGCACACCACCGGGGCGGCAAACAGAGCGAACATCACCCTATGAACGCGCCCCAGAAGCTCAGCCCCGCCGCCCAGGAACGCCTTGACCGCCTCGTGCGCGCCACCCAGCCGGAGATGATCCGTCCCTCTGGCGCCGCGCGCCTCGGTGCCGGCCACCCCAAGCGTCTCTACCGCCGCCTCCGAGCCGCTTGGTGGGCGACCCATGAGATCCTCTCCGACTTCAGCTTCGAGAAGGAGTTCGCGCCCAACGACGTGATCGCGGCGGTAAGCAACCACGAGCGCGCCCAGAGCCTGCTCGCTCAGGCTCGCCGACTGCCCCGGACCCACCTCGGGGCAAAGGCCCGCGCCCAGGCCCAGGACAACGCCGACGTGGCGCTGGAGGTGGTGGCGCTGCTCGCCAACGAGGCCAAGTCACCGAAGCCCACGAGGCTGCCCACGCCGGCCGCTGGGCCGAAGCGCGCGCCCTGCTGGGCATCATGGACGGCGCCCTCGAACGTGGCGAAGGGGGCAATGCCGCGCACGCCTCGCGCCGCCGCAAGATCCTGCGCCTCGAGGCCGAGACCCGCGAAGCCCTCAAGGCCGAGCCGGTGGCCGAGGTTGCCCCCGCCGAAGCCCTCGCCCAGCCCGAAGTTGCGGCCGAGCTGCCCGCCCCCGAAGTCACCGAGTCGGAAGCTGCCCCGGAAGTCCTGGAGGTCACTCCCGCCGCCGAGCCCGAACTGCCCGCCGCCGAAGTGGCCGCCCCTGCCGAAGTGGCCCCGCTTGCCCCTGAGATGCCCGTGGCGCCCCTGGAGACCGAGGAAGCTCCCGCTGCCCCGGAGGCCGCTCCTACGCCCGTACAGCCCGACGCCGCCCCGGTCGCCGCGAAGGCCCCCCGCAGCGTGGCCGCCCCCAAAGAGCTCACCCCCGAGGCCTGGAACCAGGTCGGCACCGCCCTGCGCCTCCAGGGCATGGACGCGGCCGAGCGCGCCGCCGCTCTGCCCGACCTGCAGGTCGCGCTGAACGAGGCCAAGATCGCCCGCAATACCCACGGCACCAAGGTGGCCGAAGCCGCCCTGCTCCAGGCCCGCGTGGACGTGGCCGCCCTTGAGGGGGACGTGGACGGCGCGAACGCCACCTGGGACCGCCTGTTCGACGTCACCACCGGTCTGCGCGGGGCCGCCCAGAAGCTCCAGCGCGCCGGAACGCCTGACGCCGCGAAGGACGCCGCCTACGAGCAGGCCCGGCAGTTCAACCTGCGGGTCAGCGCCTGGGGCCGGGGCGTGAATCCTGCCTGATCCGCCGGCGAATCCGGGCCGCCCAGCCCTCCGGGGTGCGGGCGGTTTTCTACGTCCCGCACACACAATTCGCACGTC
The DNA here is from genome assembly GCF_001424185.1 of Deinococcus sp. Leaf326. Taxonomy (NCBI): domain Bacteria; kingdom Thermotogati; phylum Deinococcota; class Deinococci; order Deinococcales; family Deinococcaceae; genus Deinococcus; species Deinococcus sp. Leaf326. The sequence continues at coordinate 23,931 of NZ_LMOM01000036.1, forward strand.
TTAGACACACCTGTTTGCCCGCAAACAGAGCGAAACTAACGCTATGAACGACGCCCTGACCACCGCCGCGACCGCCCCCGCCACCCGCTCTTTCGACCTCGTGAACTGGCACGTCAAGGACAGCTTCACCCGGGTAGAGGCCCGTGGCCCCCACGATCTGACCAACCGCCTGCTGAAGCTGCCCGGCGTGCCTGAGCTGCTGACCTGGGATCAGGCCCACCTGCTGGCTTGTGGCGCCTGGACCTCGGCGCTGCCCCAGGACCACGCCGGGGTGTCGGTCGAGCCGAGCTGGGGCTGACCTTGGCCCGCCCGAGGCCGCTTCCGGGCGGCTCTATTTCACCCCCAGAGTGGCTCGGAAAATACCTGGCCCTCACCCGCCGATGCCGACGCCTTGGGCGTTCGTCCCAGACGCTGTTTTCCCGAAGGAGACCCGAATGCACTCCTTCATGCTCGCCCAGCCCACCCCGGCCGCTTTTTGTGCCGCCGAAGAGGGCGAACCCCTCCGCGGCGTGACCACCTCCGCTGGGCGCAACGTCCTGATCGGGGCGGTGAGCCACCGGGCGGCGGACTGCGCGCTGGTCGTGGACCTGCCCCTCACCCGGGCGCAGATCGAAGCAGGCATCAGCGCAAGCTGGCGCCGGGCCATCCCCGGCTGGCAGCCGACCGACGAAGAGCTGGCCGGCATCCGGTCGCTGCTGGACCTCGCGGCCGGGCAGCCCTGGGGACCCTACTCCGGGCCGTGAACGGGCACGCGGAACTGACCCCGCCCACCACGGCCACGATGTCGCGCGCGGCCCGCTTTCTGCCCGTCACGCTGGCCATGCTGCGCGCCCTGACCCCGGCACCCGCTCCGCCTCAACCCGCCGCGTCGCCGCGCTGGATGCACTGACTCCGCCACCCCGCCGCGTGCGGGGTTTTCCTTGTCCTGCACACACAATCCGCACGTCTGAGACACACCATCCGGCCCCCGAACAGAGCGAGCATCACAACCATGAATCCGTTCCTGAACGCCCTGAACACCGCCACTGCCGCCGAACTCGCCGCTGAAATCCAGGTGTTTTCCGCCCTCGACGACGATTACCGCTACGAGGCGGACGCGGTGTTCCGCGGGCGGCAGCTTGCCCTGGGGATCGACCGCGATCAGGTCAAGGCGGTGGCCTACGCCCGGATGCGCGCGCTCGGGCTGCTCGCCCAGGCTGTCAAGCAGCGCGCCGCCTGAAGACCCCACTCGGGCGGGCTGGCCCCGCCCCTTTCCCCCTCGAGGAGATCCCTGATGCACTACTTCGCCCTTGCCCAGCTCCGCTCCACCGACCTCTGCGCTACCGACGCCGGCGAGCCCCTCTGCGGCGCCACCGTCACCACCGAGCGGGGCCTGACCCGCCATTACCTTGTCGAGGCGGTGAGCCACCGGGCCGCCGACTATGCCCTGGTTGTCGAGCTGCCCCTGACGCGGGACGAGGTCGAGGCCGCGCTCGCCCGCAGTCTCCATGACGTCTTCCCTGAGTGGGGCCCGGACCCGGAGGACCTGGCCGAGATTCGGGAGCTGCTCGATCTGGCCGCCGAGTGGCCGGTGACCCAGGCGATGGCGGCCGGTCTGCTGGCCCCCGTGACGACCGCGATGCTGCGCGCCTTCGCGCCGGCCGAAGCCCTGAGCTGATCCCCGCTGTCCCGCCGCCCCGCTCCGCTCTGCCGGGTGCGGGGTTTTTCCTGTCCTGTACACACAATCCGCATGTCTGAGACACACCTGTTTGCCCGCGAACAGAGCGAATATGAATACCAAGAAGAAGGCGCGAAACCCCCGCAAAGAAGTTCGCGCCCTTTCCGATCCCCCCCGACCAAGGAGAAGACCATGACCAACCTTACCACCGCGCCCACCACCGAAATCCGCAACGTCAGCAAGACCTGGAAGGCCGTCCTGTACGGGTGCTACGAGTCGGGCAGCGCCAAGGTGTGCCTGGGCGAGTGCGTCGTGACCCTCAGCGCGGACGGCGACGGCGAGATCACCGCCTCGATCAACGGCGAGGCCTGCCCTTGGGCGCGGGCCGACGAGGTGCTCCGCGCCGCCCGCCGCGACGGCGAACTGACCCTGCTCGAGGAGTTCCGGACCACGATCGGCAAGCCCGCTGCCTCGGCCGTCCACCGCGAGCTGGGTCGCCTGGGCGTCCGGCACCCCCACCACTACACCCTGGCGCAGGTGGTCGTGCAGCGCCCGATCACGAGCCTGACGCAGCTCCAGCCGCACGAGGTGTCGGCGGTGCTGGGCTACGCGGCGGCCCTGCTGGCGGGTGCGGCGTAAGGGGCGCGCGGGGGGCAACCCCTCGGCCGGCGCTGGTGCAGGAGGCCTATTACGCGGCCGACGTGCGCCTACAGGAGATCGGGCGGGCGGTGCAGCGCTCAGCCGAAGCGCTGCGCCTCGACGCCCAGGAGGAATACGGGGTGATCACCCGCATGCTCGCCCTGGAGGAAGCGGCCGGGTAGCTGGAGACCTACGCCGAGCGCGATGCCTGCCGGGCCGCCCTGCTGGCCTGGGGACTGCGGCAGACCCGCACCCAGTGGGAGATCTATGCGCACCTGTTCCGGGGCGCCACGCTGGCCGAGCTGGAGGCGCTGTGGGCCCGCCCGAGCTGGCACGGCCGCCTCGCCCGGCTGGTCCTGAAGCTGCGCCTGGCGTAGAGGGGGAGGGGAGAGGGTTGCCCCTGTCCAGCACACACAATGCGCACGTTTGCCGCATACCACCGGAGTGGCAGACAGAGCGAACATCACGACCATGACGACGCCCACGACCCTCCCCCAGCAGCTGCCCGCCCTGGCCTACGCCGCCGCCCCAGAGAAGACTGGGTCAGCCACCAAATCACATTCATGCCAGTGCTGGAGATACCAGCAGTATCGCTAGGCACTCCTGGGTAAAGCCGTCACTTCCAGGTTCAGGGGACTGGTACTGTAGCCAACACCACGCCGGCAGAGTCGCGTACTGTGATCACTGCCCCGGTGAAGAATTGCGCCATGAGGTGTTCGGAAATCATCTGCTTGGGCGAGAGTCCGGCAGCTTCCATCCCAGTAGGCAACGGAAAGGCCCAGAAATAATGATCCTTGAACCGGTCAGCATAATAGGCGGCCACAACGCCATCAACGGTCACGTTCCAATGAGATACAGCCTGCACAGTGTTGGTGTTGGCGGTCAGTGTGGTGGTGGCAGTCTGGCCGGGCGCAAGGTTGACTGGCACGTTCGCAGCCCGGCCCAGCGCGACGTCTTGAGTCGCTGTAGCTGTTTTGCCCCATGTCCCGGTCAAGCTGAACGGTGCACTTTGCTGTGGCCAGACCACCGTGCGGACAAGCGCTGGCCCGGGGCTGAAGCTGTTCATGTTCCCGACCCAACTTGAACTCACGGTATTTTGAGCAACGACACTCAGTCCTGCTTCAACCACCAGGGGTTGCGTACCAGGGTTTGACAGCGTGCGCTGCGCCAGCGTCACCACGCTGACGTTGCTTTCTCCCTGAGTGTTGGCTGGAGTCAGCGTGCTGTATACTTCGGGCCACTTATAAGTGGAATACAGGTCACCCCAGGGGGTCGGCCCATGGAGCACGGCGCCGTCTGGAGCTTGACCCAGGAAAGCCTGGCCCACCTTCAGAAGGCCAGACTGATCGATTCCAAATGCCATTGCCTCGTCATCAGTGATGACGTGAGTGGCCGTTCCAGTGGCTGTGACTTGAACTGGATAAGGTGCGGTATCGGCACTCAAGGTTACCCGGACATTCAACCCGGCGGGTGCGCCCAAGAGCGGGCCATGGACCGGTGATGGCTGGAGAGGGTCGCCGACCCACATGGGTGGCGAGTCCGCAGTCGGGCCAGGCGTCTGAGGGGGGAACAAGCCGCCAGCAACAAAACAAAAGAAGCTGACATCAGGGGCCAGGCACGGCAGTAAGGGATACGGTTCATAACAGCCTCCGGTGCGGAGCCAAAGGGGCTCGACGATCCACCAAGGAGAATCGATTCAGGCGTCGAAGTTGTGCAGGCCCGACTCGGTTGTCGATTGTATTTACCGTCTAGTGCAGCATAGGCGATGAGAAGGCCGATCAGTGGATACCCCTGACATGCTCCCCCAGCGAGCCAGGCTGAAGAGGGACACTCTCCTCTACCTGATTCCCAAGAGGCAGAGCGTCTTCCGCTGGCATCTCCTGTCAGTCTGAATCAAGGCGTAACCCTCTAAAAACGACCTGCTCCTCTCACATTTTTGCCCTATACGGCAACCTCTTTTCGCAGTTACTTAATCTCTATAACCGGTGAATCGGCTGGTCCAGAACAGGAGAAGGTCGTCTTGATTTTTGCACCGGAGTTCTCCTCTATCTCTGTATGCCCAACCCACTTGAAGCCAGAGGCAGTGTCCAGGATTCCGTCCTCCCAGGCACTGCTAATGGATGCGGTCGTCGGGAATTTGAGTTTCTCTTTGAGCGCGCGCTCGCAGTTGACGACAAAAATGAGTTGACGATCCCCAACAGGACTGGGCGGCCCAATCCTTGGTAGAAGGCCGACGCCGATCAAGATGAAGACAACGAGAATGACAGGGACGGCCAAAAGCCCACAACCCCAGCGCGTACAACCTCGGCGACGCTCAGGTCTGAGTGGGATTCGATCTGCCTCTTCGGGCTCAATCTGTGCGCAGTTGCCAGGATCCGAGGTCATCTTGATAGAGTAGATCGCCCCGGAGGGTGGCTGCGACGTTGTACTCCTACCCTAAAGGGGGCGGCCCAGACCATCAGGTGTCCGGCCCGCCCCCTTGCATGGACCATACGGGTTAAAGGGTCCCCTTAAGGGTGCTGGCGACCTTGAAGCCGACCTTCTTGCCGGCCGGGATCTGGATCTTCTCGCTCGTGCCGGGCTTGACGCCGGTGCGGGCGACGGTGGCCTTGACGCTCAGCGTGCCCAGACCGGGCAGACCCACGGTCTTGCCGGCGCGCAGGGCCTCGACCGTGCCGTCCAGCAGGGCGCTGATCGCCTCGTCCGCCTGTTTCCTGGTCAGGCCGGTCTTCTCGGCGACCTGTAGGACGAGCTGGATCTTGGCGATCTTGTTGCCCTCGGTCGGTGCTGCGGCCGGCTTGCTCCCCACGGTCTTTTTCGTCATGCCTGCATCTTGGGCACAACGAGGTAGGGGAGATGTAACGCCACCTAACACTTTCAGGCTTTCTGGATCACCCAGGCCTGCAACTGGGCGGCGGCGTCCGGCCCGAGCGTCCAGTCCGCGCCGCCCGAGGCCTCGCCCGACCCCTCCGCGTGCACCGTCACCACGCCTCCGGCGCTGCTCAGCCTCGAGCGTCAGACGGTGGCCCTCAGGGAGGCATCCTCGCCCCGGACTGCGGCCGCGACGACCCGGTCGAAGTCCACCGCGTAGGTCGGGCTCAGGTCGAACCAGAAGACACTCTGGCCGGAGACCTCCCCGGTGAGGCGGTAGGTCGCGCCGTAGAGGGCCACGTCGAGCGTGGCGCCCTCGGGAGCCACGGGGGTCAGGGTCAGGTGCTGGGGCATGGTCCCAGGGTAGGTCAGGGCTTGCGCGGGCCGGATGCGGGTTGCCCCTTCACGACTTCATACGCCTGGTCGAGGGCCGCGTCGATGGCCGGGCCTGCACCCAGGGCGTAGCGGGCGCCAGCGTGCCCCTTGCGTGGGGTCTGGGTCAGTAGCCCGGCCGCGAGCAATTCGTCGAGCAGCTGGCGCACTCGACTGGTGTCCAGGACTGCGCCGCGTTCGGCCATCCGGTTCGAGACTTCCTCGACCGACTGCGGCTCCAGGGTGAGCAGCAGCAGGATGCGGACTTGCCAGAAGGTGAGGGGAGAAGACATCGGCACAGGGTAGGTCAGTCACTCGACCGGCACGGCTTCATAGAACCCGAAATCTAACCAGGCTCCGGCGCGCCCGACATCCTGGCCGGTGAGCTCGAGCTCGGTCTGCCAGAGGTCCCACGCGGCGACCTGCACCTCGGGGTGGCAGCCCAGGTCATCGGCCAGCTGCCAGTGCCGCATCTCGGGCGGCCAGCCCTGACCGGCACGCCCGTATAACTCGTCCAGCAGCAGTGCGATCTGTGACGGAGTGAGGTGGGCGGGCATCCGGGGCACGCTACCCTGCCGGGATGGCAGCGTTCTACGCGGATGTAGTGCACGTCCCCAGTGGTGAGACAACGCGGCGCCTGGGGCCATTCGAGACGGCGCATGAGGCGCGCACAGCGAGTGTGGAGGATGCGGGGCGGCCGCTCATTTGGGAGCGCGTGCCGGGCTGGTGGATCGCCGAGAAGTATCCCCTGCAATGGCAGGTGCAGGTGCCGGAGGCGGCGTCCACTCCGGTTGAGGGGAGACCTATGGGGGCTGTTGAGCCGGAGGGCGACCTCTAGTCTTGCTCCTTACAGTGAATGGCAAGACTGACAACTTGTGGTTGCTGGTCTATGCCTCCCAGAGCACCCGTCCCCTCCAGCATCTGCCGGGGCCAAAACGCCTGAGCCCTGCATCAGGGGTGAGGTTGACGAGGCAAGGACGCTGACCGCCCCTCGGTCACCTCATAGGCCTGATCAAGCGCCGCATCAATCGCCGGCCCAGCGCCCAGCCCGTAACGCGTACCCGCGTTCCCTTGCCTTGGCGTCTGGGTCACCAGCCCGGCAGCGGTGAGTTCCTCAAGAAGTTGCCGCATGCGGGAGGTGTTCAGGACTGCGCCCCGGTCGGCCATTCGGTTCGTGATCTCTTCGACCAACTGCGGCTCCAACGTCAGCAGGAGCAGGACTCGTGACTGCCACAGTGTGAGCGGACGGGTGGTCATGAGGCGGTATCTGAGTGACATGGTCTCTGCCGATCGCATACCGCATCGAATCGCGTCCCCGCCGAAGTCAAAGACGTGTGGGTGAGGGAGTCCGTGTTGCCTAATGCTCTGCGGCCTTTAAGCATGAGTGCTTCGCCACAGGTGTTCTTGCCAGATGGCCTGCGCCTCCATGGTCTGGGACGCGATCTGGCGGCACCGGATCACGATCTTTTTCACGTGTGCATCGGCATACACCATCCAGGCTTCCAGGTCCTTCTTGCTCCATTGACTACACATCGGCCAGTCGTTTTCGAGCATGCCGCACTGTAGGCTCCCCACTGGACGAGTACCGTTCGGGCAGGTGAGGGTGGGCTCACGCGAAACAGAAAGAGCACGCACAAGTCGGAGGGCAACGCCTCATTCCCGCTTGTTCCACTGGCGTTGGATCTCTTCCCACTCTGCTTTCCGCTGGGCATCGACAGCCGCCAATTCCTGGCGCCGCGTGACGATCTCCTGCACAAGGCGGCGTTGATGTGCGAGCCATTCGTCGACTTCTCGTGCGCTGGTGAACATGCTGAATGCTCTGTCCTTTGCCGTCATCCATCCAGGATAAACAGTGTCGCGGACAGGCACCCTCAATTTGGATGCATCGTGATCGACCGGCCATGAACTTCGACCGCCTCGAGAAGCCAGTCCCATTCTGGATATCTCGGAACCGCTGGCCAGGGTTGAGCCAGCAGGACGCTGCGCCGGATCAGCAGGGTCGACCATTGAAGAATGGCCTCACCAGCACCCAATCCCTTTCGGTCAAACAGGTAGTCCCCGAGCAAGGTTCCACCTTCGTATAAGCGCCAGGGCCAGACCTCATCGCCCCGAGCTGTGCGGTGAATCAGCCGGCTGCTGATGATGTCCGCATAAGGCGTCCGGTTCCAGGCCAGCTGCTTGGCGAGCTTGTCGGGGAGCCAGAGATCACGGTCATCGAGGAGCGCAATCCATTCTCCTCGCGCTTCCTGCACTCCAGCATTCAGGGCGTGCTCGGGAGGCAGAGGAGAGGCCAAATCGAGCACGGTCAGCCGGACGTCTCGCAGCGCTTGTAGGACCCCGCGCACGGCGGGGTCCGCCCTGTCGGTCACCACGATCACTTCCAGCTCGTTCAGGGTCTGTTCCAAGGCACTGCGGACGGCCTGCTCTACCCACGCTGCCCCATGTTTTGCCAGGATGACGGCACTCACCCGAACAGGGGCGCTCAGTGCTTGGCCTGCGCTGCTTTGGAGATTCGTCGTCATCAGGCGAACGCGCCCAGGAGTCGAAGGCGGCGCTTCTGCGGGGACGCTCCAGACCTCCTCACTGTGCCCAGGGAGCAGGTCCTGAAGCGTATCCCGCAAGTCCAGGCGAGGATCTGGACCTCTCTCCTTGCACTGTCGGAAGCTGGCCGCTGCC